>JAAYSF010000064.1 GCA_012523975.1 Veillonellaceae bacterium | reverse complement strand
TAGACGAAGAACGCATGCCGGACAACCCCTCGGAGGCCGAAAAAACAAAAGCGCTCGACAAAGAAGCCGAGCGCCTCCTAAAACAAATCCGCCCTGACAGCTACGTCATAGTCCTCGACGTAGCCGGAAAACTGGCCTCCTCGGAAGAACTTGCAGAAAATATCAGTAATCTAGGCCTCTCCGGCAAAAGCGACCTAACCTTCATAATCGGCGGCGCCTTCGGCCTATCGCAAAATCTAATTAAAGCCGCAAATGAACGACTATCATTTTCCAAGATGACCTTTACCCACCAGATGATTAGACTGCTGCTGGTAGAACAAATCTACCGGGCTTTCAAGATTAATCGGGGGGAACCGTATCATTGGTGATGCGAAAAAAGAAGAATTCCTGCCAAATTTGTGATAATTTGGCAGGAATTCTTTAGTTGTAGGAGGAATTTCATGGATTATGCTATAGCCGTGATTTTATTTATGGGATTGTTGTGATGAGTTGCAAAAAGTGTATTGTAATATGATGTTGTGGGATGAATAACCTGTCCCTTCATCTTTAACATGATTTGTTAAGGATGGATTGCAGAGAAATACCGCAGTTTACACTATATTTATAGGGGTGATTTCATGAGCGAGTTTATTATGATAAAAGCGAAAAACTCTTTACCTTCTCTTAAATTTCTAGAAGAAAGTTACAATACCAAAGGAGAAGAAAGACATTTTAACGTTACTGGGAGTGACTCTGATAAGGCGGCAGTCAGAGGTTTGTCGGATGATTCTTATCCTGTTTATATTTTAGTATTTTCTGAGGTAGGTTCTAAGCAGAAAGTAGAATATCTTTATCTTGGTTCAGGTGTTAAATGCAGTGCGGAGCGTAGCCTTTCACTAAGAGTATCAATTTTACAAAAGGTTTCAAACCAATCAGTTATCGACAATTTTCTGTCTTGTTCTGAAATTGACTTAACTCAAGATTTTGATTATGCCTCTTATATATCTGTTGAAAACTCTCCTAGCCTGGTTAAGCAAATGAATTTTATTACCTATCCTTTATATAAAAGTACTAAGGCATCGCAAATAGCTACATATACTGTTATAGATGAAGAAAAATCATTACACCCATTGGCCCAACGAAATGAATACTGTATTCGAGATTATCCATCTGTTAGAACAGAATACAATCGTGGGGAATTTCAAAGAGATTATGAGCGTATAGTGCATTCAAAAGCATTTAGGAGAATGGTAGATAAAGCACAGATATTTTCAGCTGAAAAGGGCGACCACTATAGAACACGCATGACACATTCGATTGTAGTTAGCCAAATTGCCAAAGGGATAAGCAATGCCCTTAAATTGAATAACTACTTGACGGATGCAATTGCTTTAGGCCATGATATGGGACATACTCCATTTGGACATCAGGGTGAACGAACTCTAAATGCAGTATTAAATGGAGAAAAACCTTTATTGAAAAGTCTTATAGAAGAGGGGGCTACCTATGGAGGATTTAAGCATAATTATCATTCACTTAGGGTGGCAACAAGATTAGAGGAAAAATATATTGAGTTTGATGGATTGAATCTGTCATTTCAAACTCTTGATGGAATTTGGAAACATACCAAAACAAACTTGCCCAATAACTCCCTTATTAATTTTGCTTCATCTAGTACACTGCATGCATATTTGAATAGTGAACCTATTCCACGTACCCCAGATGGGCAAGCAGTTCCATATACCTTAGAAGGGCAAGTAGTTAGGGTTGCGGACGAAATTGCTCAGCGAAGCCATGATTTAGAAGATGCCTTTTCCGCTAAAAGACTAACAGTTGAGGAGCTCAAAAATTATTTGCTTCTTGGAAAAATGCATGAGTTGAAAACTCAAATTGAACAAATAGAAGAAGATTTCATTAAAGCAAGAGAATCTAACCACTTTGGTGCTGACGATGATGAACTGTTGCAAGAACGTATATCATCAAGAATTATACACTATTTTATAAACGACGTACTTATTCAATCAAATACAAATATTGATAGGTATCTCTTAGACGATGGAGAATCTAAATTTGAGAGAAATGGACATAAAGTTGACAAACTGCTTATCGAGTTTTCTTCTAAAGGAAAAAATCTTTGTGATTACCTTGAAAAGATTATCTCAAAAAAAGTTATTAACAGTGGAGAAGTGTCTTTATTTGATAGTAATGGTGCGGCAGTAATTGAATCTCTTTTTACTTCATATTATAATAATCCGCGCTTATTACATAGAGGCACACTTCGTAGAATAATGCAGGATTTTCGTAAAATCACAAAAAATGTTATTGACTTTGAAGAAGGCGATCCACGTATTATTGAAAAAGAATGGCACAAAATCATAAATGCAAAAGCAAGTAAAGAAGATCGTGATTTGGTAGAGAATGAATATCTTCTAAAAAATAGAGTGCTTGTAAGAAATATTACTGATTTTATTGCTGGCATGACCGATTCTTATGCAATAAATGAATATAATAATATCCGTCGCTAGTTTTTCGTCGTTATACTCAACGAAAAATACTTCCATCGCCAAGGGTAAATTTAATTTAAGTAAGTGAAGATATCTGTAGGTAAAAACAAAGCTGTGCCCACCTGAGCACAGCTTCGTTTTTCAGTATTACTTTATTATTTGAATTGATTTGATTTTCGAATCAGTTGGAAGCATGTAAGCGGTAAAATAAAAGGGAATAAAATTGGCCATTAAAAATGGAATAAAATCCAAAGCGTCGAAGTGCTTTCTGACTTGTTTAAAGTGTCAGAAAGGGTGTAGACAGAAATGTTGAGGTGGCCAATGTATAGTAAAATTCAGCAATTAAAATCTGAAGGATTGAACAAATCACAAACTGCACGAAATTTAGGATTGGATATCAAGACGGTTATTAAATATTGGGATATTGCTCCACAAGAATTTGCAGAGATGAGGCAAAAAAGCTGGCACCGATCACGCAAGCTAGACAAATATAAAGCACAAATTCTTGCTCGATTAAAAAAGTATCCAGATTTAAGTGCATCACAAATTTATGATTGGTTAAAGGAAATATATCCATTAAGTTCTTTTCGTGAACGTACAGTTCGCCGATATGTGGCCTACCTGCGTAAAGCTTATGATTTACCTAAAGTAATTTCTCATCGTCAGTATGAAGCAGTAGACGAACTGCCTCCTGGTCAGCAGTGCAGGTCGATTTCGGTGAAATTAGTGTCCCCACTACTGGCGGGCGTAAGAAGAAACTCTATTGTATGGCCACAGTTTTGGCCCATTCCCGCTACAAATACGCTGCGTGGAGTGATCAGCCCTTTACCACTGCCCGTCTTACTGCTCTGCTAAATCAAGCCTTTGAATATATTGGCGGAATGCCTCAAGAGTTAGTGTTTGATCAAGATAAATTGGTAGCGGTCAGCGAAAATCACGGTGATATAGTTTTTACGGAAGAATTCGAGCGCTTTAAGCAAGCTTTGCATTTGAAAATTTATCTATGCCGTAAAAGTGATCCTGAGTCTAAGGGCAAAATAGAAGCTGTCGTTAAATATGTAAAAAATAACTTTGCGAAGCATCGCCTATTTACCGGTATCAGAGACTGGAATCAAGCACAAATCGATTGGTTGGAGCGAACCGGCAATCAAAAAGAACACGGAACAACAAAAAAAGTACCGGCAAAAGTGCATGCCCTAGAAAAACAGCACCTTCAGCCGATACCTTCAATAAAACTTCCTGAAGATATTTTATCAGCCATAGTGCGAAAAGACAATACCATATTGTATAAAGGCAATCGCTACTCGTTGCCGCTGGGAACTTACGAGCCAAGCAAAACAGTGAAAATCACTATACAAGAAAATAAATTAGAGATCTTTGACAATCAGACAGATACCCTTTTAGCAGAACATACAATAACTTCCGGCCGGGGATTACTTATCAAGAATAACAATCACCGCCGTGACAACACCGTTGTCATTAACCAGTTACAATCTAAGACACTGGAAACCCTCAGCAATACCGCCAATGCAAAGCAATTTCTAGCAGCAATACGTAAAGCGAAAAGCCGTTACGCCAGAGACCAATTTCAAATACTTACAACAGTTGCGAAGCACTACTCGCCGGAGATTGTAGAAAAAGCGATAGTTGAGTGTTTGCGCCTGAAATTTATCAGCGCCGTCGCCTGTCGTGATATGGCAGAATACATAGCTTTATCATCGAAATCTTGTCAGTCACAAACCCAGCCGGAAGAAGGTTCTCTTCCAAATGGTAATGTCCCTGTTATACAGGCAGAGCATAGAAATGTTACTGCATATACCTCGCTTTATGGAGGTATGCACTAATGAACAGCACTAACGAAATAACGAGCTTATTAATAGAATTGCATCTCAGCAAATTGAAAGACTCATGGGAACAACTATTAACGAATGCAGTTAAAGAACAACCGTCTTATTCGGAGTTTTTAAGACAGTGTTTAAATATTGAAGTAAGTGCTAGGCACCAAAAATCCCTTAGTATTCGCATGAAACAAGCAAAAATTCCATACGAAGGTTTACTGAAAGACTTTGATTTTGGTTTTCAAACTTCTGTTTCCAAACGCCAAATTGATACTTTAAAGGAAATGCATTGGCTAAAAGATGCTTATAACTTAATATTATTAGGTCCTCCGGGCATCGGAAAAACGCACTTGGCAAGAAACAGGGGGACAGGTCCGCTGTTTCGTTTAATTGCAAGCTATCCGAGTTAGCGAACAGAAACAGGGGGACATGGGACAAGGGGACGGTGGTATTGTCTTAAGGCAAAAAAGCTATCAGACAGAACCACCGTCTCCGTGTCTCTAGTGTTGGAAAGTGAAACAACCTAAATAACGGCTAATAAAGTGCATCTTCCCGCTGTGGTTCGGTTAAGAATTGGGTTGGTAGCAACAACATTCATTACTTAGTTTCAAACACCCCGAAACTGTGATTTCACGGTTTCTTTTTTATGCTTTGTGGAGCCTATAGGAGAGGAGAAAACATGATTAACTCCAGGAGATATATGCATACTGAAAAAGAGAAGGAACGGTGCGTTTATTATAGAAGAATATATATATGGACTTTGTCAGGTTAAAAGTCGAGAACCATATTCACGCAGGCCCTTCTTCAATTGAGGTGACAGATTAGGATCACTGGCTGGGCAGAAATATAGGATTTGGTAAATATTCTTCTGCTGCGGGCAATAGAAAAGGTGCGTGGAGAAGCGGTTATGCGTTGTTTAATGCCTAACCTTAAAACGCGTGCTCAGTTGCGGCTTTAGATAATGGCTACCATAGCCACTTACTTATAGGAGTTTCGGAGGGGAAATAGTGAAATCTTGTAAAGCTAAATTGTATATGGTTGGTGTTATCGTTTTTATTATGGTAGTTATGAACTCAATTCTTATTTACCAGGTAATGTCTACCAGTAAAATGGTGAGAGAGCGTTCTTACTCTATCGTCTCATTAACAAAAGATATGGAGTTATCAATTGTACAGGTGCAGCAGTTTCTCTCTGACATTAGCGCCACTCGTGCCCAGGATGGAAAAGATGACGGCTTAGCAAATGCAGAGGAAAATGCAAAAAAGTTTAAAGAGGACTTACTGAAATTACAAGAAATCCGTCCTGATAAGCAGAGTTTTCTACATGAATATGGACTTGCATTCGATGATTACTATGCGTTAGGCAAATTAATGGCCTCTAAATATATTGAAGCTGGTCCCAGCGAGGGCAATAAGTTAATGCCAGCCTTTGATGAAATGTCTGAGGAGCTAAGTAAATATACTGATGGCATTCGTCATGAGGCAGAAGAGGAGATGGACTTAAGTCTAGCTAATCTTGAGAAAAGAGCAAAGTTGGGTTTATACTTAGCACTATTTAGTGGGGCAGCTTCAATTTTATTTATCTTTCTGATTAGCCGCCAAATTACAATTCCTTTACAGTTGTTAATAACTGATGCGGAAGCCATTGCCAAAGGAGATTTTACGCATAAAGTTAGCGCTGCAACGCGAAAAGACGAATTTGGAAAGTTGGGAAAAGCTCTTGAATATATGGTTTCTAAGCTAGGTTCGCTTGTGGGAGCTCTTACAGGTCAAGTAGCACATACATCTGAGAAGGTAGCTGCTGCAGCTGAAGGACTTACTGCGAATGCCGAACATTTGGCTCAAGCTAACGCACATGTGGTCTCATCAATTAATAATGTAGCACGTGGGGCCGAAGAACAGGTAAGTTCGATTGAGGAGACGGCTTCAATAATCGAACGGCTGTCTGCAGGTATTCAGCAAATAGCTGTAAATTCAAATGCGATGTTGGGTATGGCGAACAAAGCAACCAGTGCGGCGAGCCAGGGGGACAAAGCAGTAGACGATGCCATATATCAGATGAGGAACATTGAAAACTCAGTCTCTAAAACGGCAAAAGTAGTTACGAAGCTTAGCGAGCGCTCAAAAGAAATTGGCCAGATTGTTGATACTATTTCAGGAATTGCAGGTCAGACCAATCTGCTGGCGCTAAATGCGGCTATTGAGGCAGCGCGCGCAGGCGAACAGGGTAGAGGCTTTGCTGTTGTCGCTGAGGAAGTGCGTAAGTTGGCTGAGCAATCTCAAAAGGCTGCCAAGCAAATTGCCAGCCTGATTTCAGAAGTTCAAACGGAAACTGACAGCGCTGTTGTTGCTATGAATGACGGAACCCGAGAGGCCAACGTCGGAGTTGATGTAGTAAATGCTGCCGGTAAGGCGTTCAAGGAAATCGCATCGCAAATCAATGAAGTTTCACAACAGATCAAAGGAATTTCTGCAGCCATTGAGCAGATGGCTACAGGCAGTGATCGAATAGTTGCTTCAGTGCGGGGTATTGATTACATTAGCAGGCAAGCCGCTAGTCATACTCAAACTGTTTCGAAAGCTACCGAAGAGCAATTAGCTTCAATGGAGGAATTAGCCGCATCTAGCCAGGCATTGGCGAGGATGGCTGAAGAATTGCAAAGCGCTATCAGGAACTTCAAAGTCCAATGAAATCCTTCACCGCCATGGGACACGGGGACGGTGGTGTTGTCTTAAGGCAAAAAAGCTATCAGACGGAACCACCGTCCCCGTGTCTTATGGAAGTCATGCCTGCTTCAGCAATTATAGCTGTGGCGGCTTTGTTGATTTACTTTATGAGCTGGGCAGATGGCGGGAGCTGATATTTAGATTTATTAATGTTGACAGTAACCCCGTCAGACTGTGTGAAAAGAAACTATGTATAATTACATAAATAACCAAATATGATAAAATATAGATATAGAGTAAGGTGCAAGAGGGTGGATGTATGGGCTATATAAAGGGTGAAGAACGGAATCAAACATTTCTGTTTCCTGAAAGCTTCGACGATTACATTCATGAAGAAAATCAGGTTCGTATCATCGACTAATATGTTGAACAGTTAGATATGAAGGAGCTAAAATTCCAAAGAGCAGTCTGCTCAAACAACGGACGCCCTCCCTATAACCCAAAAGACCTGCTTAAACTTTATCTGTACGGATATCTTAACCGAATCCGTTCGTCCCGTAGACTTGAGCACGAAGCGAGCCGCAATATAGAAGTAATTTGGCTTTTAAAGAAACTTAAACCTGATTTTAATCCAAGAGAGAATACAAGAACTTCGCAATCGCAAGTTAAAATATGAGGAATACCAAGAACAACTACATAAAACCGGGGAGAACGAAATCTCCACTATCGATCCCGATGCCAGATTGATGTGCAATAACAATAATAACGTGGATGTAAGCTATAATATACAAACAACGGTAGATGCTAAAAATAAGTTGATTGCTGATTTTAAAGTAACCACTAATCCAAACGATCTTGGTGAATTAGACAACATGGCGCTTCGCGCCAAAACCGTGTTTGGGGCTGAAACCCTAGAAGTTCTAGCCGATAAGGGCTATTATAAAGCAGAAGATCTAAAAAAATGTGTAGAAAAACACATCACTCCGTATGTAACCAAGCAAGTCTATTCAAATGGAACTGGGGATAGAGACTTTTATACTGATAGATTTCGCTATGATGCCGAGAAGAAAGTATATATATGCCCAGCGGGAAATTGAAAAATACTATTCGGTTATCAAGAAATTTAGTGAGGCTCAAATCCATCAACACTTATATACAAATGGTACTTTAGCTACAGAGGAGACATTGAAAGCATTAGGTGAAGCCGGTCTTAATGAGATACGTTTCAACCTAGGTGCTTCTAATTGTTCGGACAAAGTAATTGAGAATATTGGATTAGCGAAAAAATATATTAAAAGTGTAGGTATTGAAACGCCGATGACTCCTGAGTTTTTCGATGTGTTTTTCAAGAAAAAGCAAGCAATCTTCGAAACAAAACTTGATTTTATCAATTGTGCGGAATTACATTTAAATGAGAATAACATAGGGAATTATTATGGGGAGAATATGTATATTGCCAGACATGGCTATATATCTCCAATTTGGAGTAGGGAATTAGCTCTGAAATTCATGAAGATAGCTGATGAAGAAAACTGGGATTTAGCAGTTCATGATTGCTCAAATGACACAAAGTTTGCAAGATGTTTAAACTTGAGTAGTAAAGCGGGTGCGAGGTTCGGAGCTAGTAATTATGCCGGTGAGTTTTCCATGATTCCTTACGAAATATTTATACCTATACTGAATGATGATCATTTCAAATTTTTAAATGAAGAAGAATTGCCTGACGACTATAAACCTGAAATTATAGATTTTTAGGATGGTGTGTCATTATTTTTGAAAGGTATTGACACTATATGGGGTTAATGGTTAAAATACCAATTAAAGGATAAAATTTTATATAGCAGAGGCAAACCTTCCGAAAGGTGGGGACGCAAAGCCAAGGGTCTAAAACAAGTTGTTACGATAGCCAGGTTGCAAAGATAGTTAACTTTGTAATCGGGCTATTTTTATGTTTATGCTTGTACAAAAAACATGTTAGTATCTGACAATAATTTATCATATAAGGGAGTTTGGTAAGATGCAAGTTAAGGCTGCTTTGTTGGGGGTCATGTTAGGGCTTTGTCTCGGCAACACTGTACAGGCCGCACCTCTTGTAGAGGAAGCGAAACCTTCGCTGGCGTTGCTGCAGCAAAATTATGAAGAAGAGCGAGAAAACTTGCAAGTGGCGCAGGATTATGCTGTGGCGCTGGCGCGGGATGGACAGTATGAGCCAGCACTAGCTATATTTAAAAATCTATCAGAGTATGCTGGTGAACAGAAAAAGATGTGGTTTGATTATGCTGTTGTTGCCTATTGGGCTGGGGATTATGCAACTGCCGTTCGAATTTATGAAGACCAATTCTTACATATGTCGCAAGCGGTTCCCGATTATGTAAGAGTCAGTGTGGCGAGCGCCTACTTTAAACTTGAGCGTTATAATGAGGCGTGGCAATTGTATCATCAATCTGTGCAAGACGGAAATCAGCAGGCTAGGCTCTGGGAAGCCGAGAGTTTAGCATATATGGGGAAAAGTGATGAAGCCAGTAAAATTTATGAGGTGTTGCTGGAAGAGCAGCCTGAAAATTTGGAGGCTTATAGCGGACAAGCAAAGTTATTGTTTTTACGCGGTGATGCGATTGGTGCAGTTGAAGCTGTTGATAAAGCCCTTGCATTGATCGCTCGTAATAAGGACAAGTACCCGCCACAATCAACGTTGACGATGCGGGGTGATATGGCGGTACAATGTATCAGAAATGGGGATTATCATCATGGGATAATACTCTTACGACCAGCCATTGAGGATGGTTCTGCTACTATTAATATGCAGTGCGATTATATCTTAGCGTTGTTTTTATACGGCGATTATAAAACTGCGACTTCCGAAGCTGAGCGTATATGGCCGGATTATCGCAGTGTTCCCGTATATGGGCGACGGGCCTTAGCTGACTCGTATTTACGGTATAAAATGCCGAATAAAGCCATCCCGATTTATCGGAGTATCTGGGGTGATACCGAGCCATTATTAAGTGATAAACAAAGTCTTGCCTATTCGTATTTGTTATCAGGGAAAAATAATAAAACCGGAATACAATTATATACTGAAATTATTAATACAGGCATTGAGCAGGCCATGCATGTTACCTATGATGCTAATATTTTCTTTGAAATGGGGCGCCATGATGCCGGAAAAAATTTGTACAATGCAATTATTAATACATATCCTGATAATGTAATAATTCGTCAGCGTTTTGCGGCTGCGCTTTATAATAATGGGTTGATACGGGAAGCTTACGAACAATATCAAGTTTTATCTACTTTACCGAATTCGCAGCCTGCAGCCACCAGCGGTATTATTAATTCAGCGGTAACTGTTGGTGACTATCATGTTGCTGAAAGTGCGCTTAAGAAACTAAATGGGAAATATAGCCTCAACCCTGTTTTGGCTCAGGCGGTTGGCCAGTATGACCGACGACTGAAAGGTGATATGTATTCGTCTTTTTCCAGTAGTGAGGATTACAAAGGAAACGATGTGCGCACTGCTCAAATAATTGGCGAACAACGGCTTGGCGATCGATTCTCCGTCTTGGGTGGAGTGTCTAGAAAGCGAATTTCTGATAATGATGGTGCAAAAACCTTGAAAACCGTTTCTGTTGGTGGGCGATATGTTGATATGAAACATACTGCACAGTTGTGGCTGGATCAAAACCACAGTAAAGGGAATTTTAGTGGTTATCGTTTTTCATATGATTACTATTTTGGCGAGCATAGTTGGCTTGATTTTGGTATTAGTCGTGTTCCAGTAGCTGATGCTCAAGCATTAGCGGAACGGACTATGATGACAGAATATCGATTAGGGTTCAACCGACAAATAGGCATTCGGGATATAGCTAGTGTTACTGCGACTACCAGCAATTATACTGACGGTAACCATCGAAGCGGATTTAGCCTGGACTGGGAACATATTATGATTAATAATTCGAAAAAAAGGTTAAGTTGGTTTAGTTATTATGGCAGGGATGATTATAAAAAGCAGGAGATAAATGGTGATGAGCCTGTTTATGAAAGTCCGGAAACACGGGAAAGTTATGGGGTAGGGTTACGCTATCGCTGGATTTATCCTAAACACTATTGGGAAAGCTCGTTAGCTTTGGGATGGGGCCGCGATCGGCCAGAGCCTGTTGACTTTAATCCTACCGTCCGCCTTGAATATGGATACAATTTTGTTCGTAATCAAGCCTTGGTAGTTGGAATTGGTTATGGGTTGCGTACTGGTTACTCAACAAATACAGGAGGAGATCTTCAATTTGCTGATAGGCAACTTGATGTTAATTACTATTTCATGTGGTAGTTAGGAGGTTTGGTGTTTGATGAGCAGAAAAATGCTGATAACTATATTATGCTTACTAGGAGTGTTATTCTCTTTTAACTCTCCTGCTTTGGCAAATGATGTTTTAATTTTATGTTATCATGATGTCGCTGAAAAACCTGGTAATAATGTATATACTGTAACGCCTACTGTTCTAAAAAGTCATTTTGATTATTTGAAGGAAAATGGCTATACACCTATTTCATTGGAAAAATATATTGCGGCATCAAAGGGAGAGGAAAAGCTACCGGATAAACCGGTTATGCTAACTTTTGATGATGGGTATCAGTCATTCTATACAAAAATATTTCCCATTCTGAAAGAATATAATTATCCGGGGATGATGGCCATTGTTACATCATGGCTGGATTATGCTCCTGCTGATTTAGGACCGCTACTAACATGGCAGCAAATGCGGGAGATGGAAGCTTCTGGGTTGGTTACGATTGCCTCCCATTCTCATGCTGGCCATCGTTTTACGAATATTAATCCCCAAGGTGATCGGGGACCGTTGTTAGGCAATTTACAATATAGGGGAGGAAAATATGAGTCGGTTACCGATTACCGGCAACGGGTAGCAAGTGATTTAAAGACAACGAAAACAGTATTGGAAAGAGAGCTAGGGCATCCGGTTCGCGCGCTAGTTTGGCCTTATGGCGCCTACTCCCAGTTAGCTATTGATGAGGCTTTCGCGGCAGGCTTTGAAGCTTGCTTTGCCTTAAACGATGGCCGTAACCGCCTGGGGAAACAGGCTTTAAAAGAAGCCAATCGTATTATCATAACGGATAATCCATCCACGAAAAAGTTTGCGCAATTACTTAGTACAGCTAATAAGGCGCCAATAAAAGCCGCGCAACTGGATTTAGACGCAATTTATGATCCGGACAGTACCGCACAGACAGAAGAAAATTTGAATTTGGCGATTGATCGTCTTTTGGCTTCTGGTGTAAATACTGTTTATCTGCAAGCTTTTAGTGATGAAGATGCATCAGGCAATATTAAAAGTGTATATTTTCATACAACGGAGGCACCTGTTAAAGCCGATTTGTTTAGTCATACAGTTGCGCGACTACAGGCAGAAGGTAATTTTACGATTTATGCATGGCTGCCGACACTGGCAATGCAGTGGATTATCAATGATAAGCCCGAGACAGCGGTTGTGGCCTATGATGAAAAGAATTCAGGCTGGTATCGTCGGGCAACTCCCTTTAGTGCTGAAGTTGGTGATCGCCTGACGGCAATGGTTATTGATCTTGTAAAATACTGTGATGTTAATGGCATTTTATTTCAAGATGATGTATATCTAAATGATTTTGAAGATTTCTCGCCAGCTGCTAAGCAAGCATTTAAAGCCGAGACAGGGTTTGAGCTTACGCCAGAATTACTGCAAGCTAATCCTGAATTGAATAAACGCTGGGTGAAAATGAAAACAAATGCTCTCACTGCGCTGACTGTAAAGCTACATGCCACAGCTAAAGAATACCGGACTAATATTGGCAGTGCGCGAAATATTTACTCTGTCGTTATTACTGAGCCGGAATCGGAAGAATGGTTTGGACAAAATTATGAGCAGTATTTGAATACTTATGATTATACAGTGATTATGGCGTATCCTTATTTAGAAAAAGAATATGAGGATCCAGTTGGGTGGTTGGAAGAATTAGCAACAACTGCCTTAAAGAATCCGCAGAATGCGCAAAAAACTGTGTTCAAATTGCAAACCTATGATTGGAATAAAAATCGCTGGTTAAGCGCAAATGAAATTAAACGCTTTACAAATGCGCTTAAGAAAAAAGGCGCCATTCATATTGCTTATTATCCGGAGAACGTTTTTTCGGAATAACTACAATCATGTAGTTAGATAGAATATAAACCAAGGGGTGAAATAGGGTGGAAACATATAACTGGTTTAAGTTATTAGAGAACTATGTTTTCTATTACCCATTGGCAATGAGTATTGTCTGGATGATTGGCGCATCGTATTTCTATTTGCGGCGGGAACGGGGAGAAAAATCGGTGCCAGAGTTAAAAGAATATCCGATGGTATCAGTTTTGATTCCGGCCCGCAATGAAGAAGACGCTATCCGCAGTACTATTGAAGCCGTACTTACTTCTCAATATCCTAACTTTGAAGTTATCGTTCTTGATGATGCTAGTACAGATTCTACAGCAACTATTATCCAGGAAATTGAGGCTAAAGACGAACGAGTACGGTTGTTATTGCTAAATAAAAATATGGGTAAACCTTCGGCGCTGCGTTATGGGGCATTAGCGAGCAGAGGGGATATCCTGATTTGCATTGATGCCGATGC
Source organism: Veillonellaceae bacterium (assembly GCA_012523975.1). Lineage (NCBI taxonomy): Bacteria > Bacillati > Bacillota > Negativicutes > Veillonellales > Veillonellaceae > Veillonellaceae bacterium. Next base: position 17,258 of record JAAYSF010000064.1, on the reverse strand, counting down.
GTATCTTGACCCATGGGCGATGCACTGGATGGTCAGTCATTTTAATGGCCCGCGTGTGGGGGCGGTTACTGGTAATCCGCGGGTTAGAAACCGCACATCCCTTTTAGCAAAAATTCAGGTGGGTGAATACTCCACGATTATCGGAATGATTAAACGTACACAGCGAATTTTAGGTAAAGTGTTAACTGTATCTGGTGTAATTGCGGCATTTCGTAAGCAAGCTATTTTTGACGCCGGTTTATGGGATACCGACATGATTACTGATGATATCAATATCACATGGAAACTGGAAAAAAGGTTTTGGGATATCCGTTATGAACCAAATGCATTATGTTGGATATTGGTGCCAGAGACAATCGTTGGTTTATGGCGACAAAGAGTAAGATGGGCACAAGGTGGTGGAGAAGTTATCCGCCGTCATGCTGATATCTGGAGGAGTTGGAAACAGCGTCGTTTATGGCCGGTATATATAGAGTATGTGTTGTCCGTTATATGGTCATATAGTTTTATTTTAATGGCAATTATTGGGCTTATTAATCTATTTTACCCCACTGGCCTTCCGGGTATTCCTATCATTCCAGAATGGAAAGGCGCTATGCTAGCATTTATATGTTTGCTGCAATTTCTTATCGGTTTAACCATTGACCAAAAATATGAAAAATCAATTCCTCGGTATTTGTTTTGGGTTATCTGGTATCCATTTGTCTATTGGGTATTAACAGCCTTAGCTACTGTATATGCAACACCGCGGGCATTATTTCGAAAAATGGGACAACCCGCTGTTTGGACAAGTCCAGATAGGGGGATATTCACTAAATTATAATATGCAGTTTTGCGATATGGAGGGTTTTTTTTGAATATCAATGACAAATTGTCCCGGGTTTTAGGCAGCAAGGTTATGTTTATAATTGCAGGCCTATTGGCAGCCAGTGTGTTGTATTTTAGTTATGTTTTTGGGTACATTCAGAGCCCTGGACAGTTGCTAATAAAAGATTTGGCAGTATTCTTTGTTATAATAGGTACATTTGTAATTATTACCGGGTTGTTTTTTTATAACATTATACAAATGTTTTTTTTAAATAAACCTCGAGAAAATGAGGAGGCTGCTGGCTTGGAAACCCAGATGGTAATTAATCAACCAGCTTTGCAAAAACCGATTATTCGTGGTTTAGAAGTGTTTGCTTCAGCTTCGATTTGGCTTGTTTTTCTATATTTTTTTCAAACATTCTTTTCTGCAGTTGTGTGGATTTTGGGTGGTCGGCTCGTGTACGATAGGCTTTTTCTACCAAGTATCATTGAAGGAACAGAGAATATGTTGTTTCTAATCTTTGTTTTCGCACTAGCGATGTTTTTGGTTATGCTGACTTGGGCTAATTGGAATTACTGGAGGTTTGGGCGTTTGGATCGCCGTAAGCCGCGTCCGCCCATATCGAATAGTATTATTGCCAGCTATTACGCTATTCCGGAAAAAATGGTGGTTAGTGCCCGTGATATGAAAGTTGCAAGAATTAATCCACTAGATAGCGGCGGGTTAAATGTGGAAATAGTCAAGGAACTGGTTAAAAACTAATGTCAACACCCTGACGTATTTAAGAGAAGGTTTTAGTCTTGTCCAGAGCTTGCCCTCCAATGCTGATCCGTGAAATAGAAAAGAGGCCGTTTTATGGGTAAAAGAATGAATTTAGCAGGAGGTTATGGAAGTAAGGTAAAATATGATATTAAAAATTTTAATAGAAAGAAGTACTTATTATCGGGGATTTATTCACAATTTACCAATGGTTTTGAAAAGTATCTAACTGAAACAGGAGGACGGTTCCCCTGTTTCAATTAGATAAGCTTATAAGGAGAGAAGAAATGGCAGTTATAAAATGCACAAAGTGTGGAAAAGTGTTTAATACAGAGGGAGCCATACTGAAACCGATAGGAGATGGTGGGTATTTAGAATGTTGTCCCAAGTGCGGGAGCACGAGCGTATGTTGTGTGGACGGTTTTCAAGACTATGCGGATAGATTATGGGAAGGGTATTAGGAAAGGAGGGACAGTCTACCTCGCCCGGACATAGAAGTGCAAGTGATTACTTGTAAAGTTTGAGAAATACGTATATCTATATAAAGGACGGTTTCAAAATATGAAATTTTTGAAGGCGGAGTTCAATTTTTTATGAGCTTAGACTCCTCCATGACTAGAAAATTTGCAGAAAAAAGCGTTAGAAAAAATATGAAAAATTTATCTTATTGGCAAAATAAAGAGTACCCTTGTTTGACTGGAGACATAGCAACTGATGAAGAGTTTAACCAAATATTAGCTAAACTACTAGGCTGATTGTCAAGGGGGCGGGGTTATTGGCACCTCCGGGAACGCAAAGGGATGTTCCCTTATGGGATTACCCGTACTGGCTCTACTTGAGAGGTCTGTGATATAATACATAGCATGCTAGCTATTGGGGGTGGAGTAGTGGCGAATCAAAATAGAAATGTACGGATGATTTGTCAGCTTGGTAATTCTTTGGTCAAATACCGCAACCAAAAGGCAGAATCCTTTGGGCTGACTTCAGCGCAAATAGATGTGCTAGTTTTTCTGTTGAAGAAACAAGGGTGTGAGGAAATCAATCAATTGGATGTACAGAATCATCTGATGCTTACTAATCCTACAGTCACAGGTATCGTACGTCGCTTGGAAGAGAAGGGCTTTATTAGCCGGGGAAAGAGCATTCGTGATGCTCGTTATAATTGTGTGTACCTGACTGATAAAGTAATTGGATTGGAGGATGTGCTGCAGTCCAATGCTGCGGTGGCAGAAAAACAATTGCTGCAGGGGATGAGCGGCCCGGAACGAGAAGAGTTCAGCCGTCTGCTGAAGCTGGCACTAAGCAATATAGAATAGATTGTTTGCGTAAATACATAGCATGCAATGTTAAAAAGGGAGTTATAGTTTTGGGGGTAGGCAAGGTGAGTAAGGCTAAATTATGGACGAAAGACTTTATTATCATTTCTGCAACGACGTTCTTTGTTGCTCTGACTTTTTACTTATTAATGACGACAATGACGATTTATGCCATTGAACAATTTAATGCTTCACAAAGCCAAGCGGGTCTGGCTTCTGGCATTTTTGTCATTGGTGCGCTTATTTCGCGTCTCCTGGCAGGAAAATACATGGCGGTAATTGGTCATAAAAAGATGCTTCTTGGAAGCTTGGCTTTGTTTTTGATTGCCACGGTGTCATATTTTCTAGTAGATAGCTTAATCTTGTTGCTAGTTGTTCGTTTTATACATGGAGCAGCTTTTGGTGTGGCCACAACGGCAATGTCAACAGCCATAATTGATATTATTCCGAGGGTGCGTCGTGGAGAAGGAATAAGTTACTTTTCATTAAATCCAACCGTTGCTACGGCAATTGGACCTTTTTTAGGCATCTTTATCATGCAACATGCTGATTTCAACATGATGTTTATTGTCTGTACAGTTTTCTCTGCAATGAGTATTTTTATAATGTTACTGGCACAGATACCGGAAGCAAGAATAACCAGCGAACAACTGGAAGCGATGAAAGGATTTAGATGGCAAGACTTCTTCGAAAAAAGTGCGCTTCCTATTTCAACCATTATGTTCCTCGCCGGAATAGCTTACTCAGGCATTCTGACCTTTCTTAATTCTTATGCAATAGAAATTAACTTAACAGCTTCGGCAAGTTTCTATTTTATTGTATATGCTGTGTTCATCTTAATTTCAAGACCCTTTACGGGTCGGTTGCTGGATATGAAAGGGGATAATATAGTTATGTATCCGGCCTTGCTATTGTTTACATTAAGCTTAGTATTGCTTAGCCAAGCTGATAACGGTTTAGTTCTTCTGCTATCAGGAGCGTTGGTTGGTCTTGGCTTTGGAACTGTTATGTCTTGCGCCCAAGCTATTGCCATGAAAGAAGTGCCAAAACACCGCATCGGGCTTGCCACCGCAACCTTTTTCTTTTGTGCTGACCTAGGGATCGGAACTGGCCCTTTTTTAATAGGGAGTATAGCCCCTATCGTTGGTTTTCGCGGAATGTATATGATACTTGCCGGAATGGTTTTTCTATCTGTCTTCTTATACTATGTAGTGCATGGAAGATGGCAGTATTCTAATGTTAGTTAGCGGCTATTATTAAATAAGTCAAAAGTAGAACAAGTCAAATCGACAATTACGTACAAATGAATACAATCCGGCATTGAACACAGGATCGGTTTGTGGCTTTTTGACAAGTAATTTGTAATAAAAAAGGAAACTGAAAATATTTCCAGAATTATGTGAAAAATGGAAATTTAACAGCACGTGTGACTGTGCCTGGAGGTGGATTCTAAATGACTGCAATGATAGTTAATAAGTTGCGGCCACCCTATTTCGGCGCGAAGCTGATTGAACGCCCACAGCTTTGGGAATTGATTTTAAAGTCCGGGAATCGACAGGTTGTAGTTATCTCGGCGCCTGCTGGCTATGGGAAAACGACCTTGATGGTTCAACTGGCTGGAATCATGAAGAAGCCGCTAGTATGGTATCAACTGGATGAGTATGATAACGACCCGGCGGTCTTTCTCCAATATCTAGTTGCCGGAGTGGAACAGTATTTCCCGGGGTTCGGAAAAGAAGTGCTACAGATCATCGCACATGGAAAAATAGAAAAACATCTGCGTCTATTGGCGGTTGTATTCGCCCAGAGCTTGAACAAGCAGATCAAAGGTAACCTGACCGTCGTACTAGACGACTATCATCTGATAACCACACCAACTATTCATCGCTTGATGCAGGAATTATTGCAACAACTTCCAGACAACGTTCAAATTCTTATTGCCAGCCGGATGTCGCTGCCGTTTTCAATTTCGCGACTGACCCTTAGTGGCAAGGTATACCACGTCGGGATAGAAGGATTGCGCTATACCAGCCAAGAAATCAGCAATGTTTTTGCTAAACAGCATATCGAACTATCAGAGACATTGCTGATCCAGTTGGAAGAGAAAACAGCCGGCTGGCCAGCTGCTCTCCACTTTCTTGAGACTTCGCACTCCAGTATCGAGGCTTTCTTGCACAATAACGAGGTGCAGGAAATCTACGATTATTTAGCATCAGAGGTTTTTGACCGGCAGCCGAAAGAAATACAACAATTTTTGGAAGCCACTTCTGTATTAGAAGTTATGACTCCTGATTTTTGCGATTTACTGCTGGAACGCAGTGAATCCTACCAAATATTAGACTCCCTCGCTCGACAGCAAATTTTCCTCACTTCACTCGTAGGCAAAAAAAAGACGTATCGCTATCACCAACTGTTTAGGGAATTCCTACAGGAACGGTTAGGCACCAGGCGTCAGGCCTTATTGCATCGGGCTGCCCTGCTGTTTAGGGAAGCGGGAGAAGCAGAAAGTGCGGTAGAGTATCTAGTTGCAGCAGATTCTTATGAAGAAGCCATCATGATTATCAAGGAAGTAGCGCAGAGGACACTAAACCGCGGGGGCTGGCAGACCGTTGCCCGCTGGTTAGAAACGCTGCCTATTGAGCGCGTGGCTACCGACCCGTGGTTATCTTTGTATCTTGGCACCGTCGAGGTCCGTCGTGGCCGTTTGGCCGAGGCACAGAGCTGGGCAAGTCGCGCGACAAGTCTGTTTGCTGGCAACGGGGACTTGTCAGCATTAACAGAAAGTCGTTTGCTGGCAGCACAGATTTTGTGCCGTTATGGTCAGTTTGTAAAAAGTCTCAAGATTTTGGAGGAGATTTTGGGACAAATATCAGGTTCCCCATGTCCCCTCACCTTAACTGTCACATTGGAAAAATCATTGTGCTTACTCATGACAGGACAAGTAAGTGAGGCGGAGGCGACTTTGCGCTCAACTATCGAAATCGTTAAATGGAATAATGAAAAGTATTTTTTGATCCATCTCCTCGAGGGATTAGGTGATCTCCTCTATATGCAGGGAAATTATCATAAGGCGCTGCAAACGTATCAACAAGCGGCAGAACTTTCGCTGGACCGGGTTTTGCCAAGCTATTATATGCAAGACAGTATTTCAACCATCTATCAGGACTGGGGTGAGTTCGATAAAGCCCTCGATTATGCTAAACGGAATGTAGCGATTAAGGAAAACCTCGGTCTAGACGAAGTACTGCCTTCAGCATATATTCAGTTGGCCAGTATTCATGCTGACCGAGGTGAGTGGAAGCAGGCAGAGGAACAATATAATCGAGCAATTCAGTTGATTAGAGATCACAATGGCGGGCGGTTCTACCTTGTCCTAAATTTAATCTTCTTGGCTCAATGTCTCGGCTTACAGGGCAGGTGGATCGAGGCGAGGGTCAAAAGTGAAGAAGCCCTGATGGAAGCAAAACAACTATCCGGTCTTGCACTGGCTGTGTGCAGGTCAGTCGGATCAGTGGTTTTCGCGCAGACAGGTAGTTTGCGCGAAGGGGCAGACATGCTGAAAGAAGCGATAGCTGCGTTAGAGAAAATGAAGTTAAAAAAGCAGTCTGTCACGCCTATGCGATTCAGGCATGGTTCTATTCTCATGATAATGAAATGGCTAGCATGCAAGCATTCGCAAAAAAGGCGTTGCAATTTGCTGCTGAACTGAATTATCTGCAAATATTTTTAACTTATCGGGCAATGTTTCAGCCCATATTGAAAATTGGCATGGAATCGGGCATTGAAGTTACTTTTGTGCAACGAACCCTCGTTCGTCAAGGCGAAGCTGCTTTAGCGATGTTGTTGGAACTTGCCACTCATTTAGATCCTGCGGTGCGCCAGCGGACTATTGCGCCATTAGCAGAAATTGGAGGCATGCAAGCGGAAATGGCTATACTTCGCTTAACAACCGACTCGGATTGTGAGGTGCGTCAGATTGCCCGATTGACGAAAAAGCGACTTGATATGCCCGTAGTTGGGGAGAGTCTTAGCGAAGTTGCTGCTCCGGTATTGCAAATCGATATGCTCGGTCCTTTTCGAGTCTTGATGCAAGGAGACGAGGTGGAAGCGGCAAGTTGGCGCACGCTGAAAACCCGTGATTTGCTGGCTTATTTAGTTGATCGCGGCGAACCTGTCAGTAAAGAGAAAATTTTGGAGGATTTGTGGCCAGATAGTGATGTCGATAGTGCCACTGTTATCTTTCACACCACGTTATACAATCTAAGGAAATTTCTGGCTAAGACAGCCTGTCGGGCCAGTATCTTATATAGTGGCCGACAATACCAATTACGCCCCGGGAGTTTCACGAGCGACCGGCAGAATTTCCGGGAGTCGGTAACGGCGGGATTGCAAGCAGAGGCTGATCCGGGGTTAGCCATTGGGTTATTAGAACAGGCGATTGCGCTTTATCGCGGCGACTACTTGGAGGAGATGGACTACGCGTGGCTGCTGCCGCAACGGGCAAACCTAAGCCATCTCTATATCGAAGCCCGTATCCGGCTAGCACGTTACTACCTTGCCGCGCAAGACTACACTCGCGCGGTGTTCCAATTGCAAGCTGTTGAGAAAGAAGACCCGTTTGCCGAAGAGGTTCATAGCTTGCTGATGACTACCTATGCTAAACAAGGAAATCGGGTGGCGGTCAAGAAACAATATCAGCGCTTGCGGGATGTCTTGAAACGAGAGTTAGGTTTAGAGCCGGCTCCTGAAATTAGTCGACTATACTGCCAGCTAGTTCGCTAGGAACGGACTACTTTTTTACCAGTTCGACGCGGCGATTTTTAGTTCGTCCTTCCTCAGTCGAATTATCAGCAATAGGCTTTTCATAGCCATATCCGACTGCATTGAGCCGATCGGGAGCTATGCCGCGCTGTACCAGTACTTTTACTACTGCCTGTGCGCGCTTTTCAGACAGCAGTTTATTGTCCTCTGCTGAACCAATCGTATCAGTATGTCCCTCAATGGTTAGTTTAAGACCAGGGTTAGCTGCCAGCAAGCGATAGATTTCTGTGATGATCTGATCATGTTCTGGTTTAATATCTGCTCTTGCCGTGTCGAAATTAAGATAAACGGCAACGTGTCCGGCGCTATTCAGTGATTCCAGGAGACCGCTTGCTGTAATGTCTTGATACATGGCTTCCTTTTCAATCAAGGTTACAGTAAATGCATTTCCGTCGTTGTAGGCGTTAACATCAAGCCAAAGCTCCTTATCGCCTTTTATTACCTTAAATGTTGCGACTCGCCCTACTCTGCCTTCAGCGTTTTCCCCTTCGAACAGCTTGATGCCAGACATGGCTGCGACTGCATTTGCGTAATTGCGAGTGATCTGCAAAGGACTGGCCGCAGTTTTATCATCATTTATCGAATAGATTACTTGATATTTTTTCCCTTCTATTGTCTGGATTCCATCGGAGGTAATAAAGTGGAATTCATCAAAATCACGATCCATATTGTCATCGACATAATAGTTAGGCATACGGGAAAAGTAGGGGATACTTGCCCCATCATCTGGGTTTGCCCATACGACCGGTAACGTAACTAGATATAGAGCACAGAATACAATCAGCAATAATGTTCTCTTCATTTGATCGCGGCTCGTGACCGCCTTCCCCCCTTTGATTAAATTATTGTCTATAATCTGCTTTCTACAATCTTGCCCAACTGCTTAAGTTGATCTATCGTCAGCGTTGTACCGTTGGGAGGGACTAAATAGCTATATAACTCTACCGTATGCTGGCCTTTGCGAAATAGTAAGCCGTATTGAGGCGAATTCTTCGGTCCGATAAATGCTTCCTCACCAATTCCTGTGATTGTCGAATGGAACATATTTGTAGAATTCGCATAGGTTTTATACGCTGAAGCGCTACTCAGTTTAAACATTACAAACAATTTTTCATCAGCTGTGGCAAAATTCAGGTCTCCGCCCGCTCCCTTATTTGGGTCTTTCGCCACTAGTTTTATTCCTGTTAGGCCACTGACATTTTCGACATCAGCGACCGTCAGATATTTGCTTTTGTCTGCAACCACAGGCGTCGATTTCTGTTGGTTTACATTTTTCGGTGCTGCAGCTGGCGGCGCCTTAGCTGCTTCCTTGTTTGTGCCGCAGCCAACCAATCCAAGAGTTGCGACCATTAGGATTATCGCAACAAATACGATGGTGATTCTCTTCATTTTTGTACCTCCTTCAACTGATTAAATATCTCTAAGTTCTACCATCCAATTAGGCAACAAACTGCCCTCCTCTACCTATGATGCTTTCGCGGCGTATTACGCTTGACGCAATTGAACGCAGTATCACCTCCTTGCAGTAATAGTCGAAACAGAGAACTGCTTTCACAAATGAACTTACTGAATAATCCAATTTTAGCAGTTCGTTCTGAACATAAATTGAACATTTTAAAATAAGACTAGTTTTCACAGCCAAGCGGCTTGATCTAAAAGCCCCCGATTTCGGGGGCTTTTAGTATTCTTTCAAATTGCTTCAGTCCACGGTTATGTTCAATTTTTGTTCAGAATCATTAACTATCATATATAAATAGTAGATTTATCGACAAGAATCAAAGAAAGGACTTTAGCCTATGCATGATTCGCAGTTGGAATCCGTCGGCAACATGTCGACTAAAAAGCCCTATGTATCTTTTGATGCTGGCCCTCTCACCTGTAAAACTGATATTGATGGCCTAGAATTCGACTTCAACTACGGTGCCCGCATCAAGGTTCCGGCCGGCAATTGGCGTGTCAAAATTATTGACCGCGATTGTTGCGTTACCCTCTATGACGCCAAGGCTGACAATGTCATTGCTACCAGCACCAAAAAATATTACGTCAACTTTGGCCTGGAAATCTATCTTGACGAACAACTCGTGCTTCGCCATGACCTTGCCCTCGCCGGTAAAAAAGTTCTCATTAAATTTCCTGTTGGCACCATTGGTGACATTATTGCTTGGTTTCCCTATGCCCAGGTCTTTAAGTATAAGCATAATTGTGAGGTCTATTGCGCTATGGCGCCCGAACTAGCCGACTTGTTCAGCCCCGCTTACCCAGAATTGCACTTCATCGGCCCGGACGAACGCCCTCCGGAACTTTATGCTTCATATTATATGGGCATTTTCTTCCCTTGTGATGACCGGATGCATCAGCCGGTGGACTGGCGCATCGTGGGTTTACAGAAAACAATTCCCTATATTCTCGGGTTAGACCCAGTGGAAATCCGTCCTTGTATATTGCCGCAAAACCCAGAGCGGCTGATCGCAGAACCCTATGTCTGTATTGCCGCTCAGGCTACCAGTCAGGCCAAGTACTGGAATAACGGATCCGGCTGGATGAATGTGGTCAAATATTTAAAGGAGAAGGGTTACCGTGTGTTATGCATCGACAAGGAAAGCTGCCACGGATCAGGCAGTCGTTGGAACACCATTCCCTATGGAGCTGAGGACTTTACAGGTTCGTTACCCCTCATAGAGCGGGTTGACCTTCTTTTTCACGCTGACTTCTTTGTCGGGCTTTCCAGCGGTTTATCCTGGCTGGCCTGGGCGGTGGGAAAGCCAGTGATTATTATCAGTGGATTCAGCCTGCCTATCACTGAATTCTACACCCCCTACAGAGCTATCAATTATCATGTCTGCAACGGCTGCTGGACAGACAGCGCCATTGAATTCGAGCACGATGATTTTGCCTGGTGCCCACGGCACAAGAACACCGACCGGCAGTTCGAGTGTACCCGATTCATTAATGCCGACTATGTAAACGGTATAATTGACCGGTTAATGCTTGATTATAACCTGCAACCAAGAAAGGAGCGAAAAAATTCATGGTAAAACAAATCAAGAAGAACAAAAGCCGCAGCTGGCAAAAGCAGCTTGCGGTTGTTATCGCTCTGGTCAACGGCTTCAATAATGCCGCGCCAATCGCTCTCCCCCTGGCCACTATCGATGTCACCGCCCCCGTCGCCAGGCGAGGCGAAATTGAGCGGGAATTGGCCAATAGCTTCAACCGCGGCGGTCAACTATTAGATCGCTTGTTTTTTAGCACCGCTTATGCAGAGGTAATAAATGATGGAGTTACAAAAAATGTCGAACTTGAGAACAGCCCCGCCGACGGAGACATCATCAACAAGGGCGGCACGCAGAATGTGAACGCCAGTGGCAGCGCGACCAACACCGTTGTTAACGGTGGCATACAGAATGTGAATAACGGTGGCAGTGCCACCAGTACTACTATCAACAGCGGTCACCAGTTGGTGAGCTCCGGCGGCAGCGCGACCGGCACCATTATTAACGGTGGATTTCAAAACGTGAACGGCGGCACCGTCAGTGGCACCATAATCAGCAGTGGCATTCAGAATGTGCATAGCGGCACAGCGAAAGATACTACTATTAGCGGCGGCACACAGTTTGTGTATCGTAGTGCCGAAGACACCCTTATCCACAGTGGCGGTAATCAAACAGTGCGTTTCCATAACGGATCCGGCGGCATCGCTACCAATACAACTATTCAAAGCGGCGGCATCCAGCAAGTATCTAGCGGCGCTACTGCCACCAATACCATTATCAGTGCTGGCGGTCAGCAGAATGTGTATTTGGGCGGCACTGCCAATAACCTCAATGTTTACGGCACGCAGACTGTATACGGCACTACCAGCGGCAGCATGATTATGGACGGCGGTAAGCAGACTGTGCACTCCGGCGGTACCGCCACTAACGGCAGCATTCAAAGCGGCGGCACGCAGACTGTCTCTAGTGGCGCTACCGCGGTAAGTGCCACTATCAACAACGAAGGCTGGCAGTATGTATACAATGGCGGCAGCGCTGCTGGCACTACCATCCACGGCGGCGGTACGCAGGAGTTGTCCGGCAGTGCCACCGGCACCACGATCAGCGGCGGCAAGCAAGACGTGTCCGGCGGCAGTGCTATTAGCACGATTATTCATGCAGGAGGAGAACAAAATGTACGCCTCGGCGGCAAGGCTATTCACACTACCATCAGCGGCGGAAGGCAGGACATAAACATTGGCGGTACTGCCACTAGCAGCACGATCAACAACTTCGGCGATCAGAAGGTATACGGTGGTGGTACTGCCACTGATACCACGATCAACGACGGCCAACAGGAGGTGTTCTCTGGCGGTACTGCTACCGACACCACGATTAACAGCGGCGGCCAGCAGATTGTGTCTACAGGCGGCATCGCTAATAACACTACCATAAATGGATTTATTGACTCCGCTGGCGACATCTATAGTTACGGCTTACAGGAGTTATACGGCACAGCCAGTGCGACCACCATCAACAGCGGTGGTCAGCAGGTTGTGAATGGCGGCAGCGCCAGCAGCTCCATGATAAACAGCGGCGGGGAGCAGATTGTATACAATAGCGGCACTGCCACTGGCACCACAATCAACGGTGGCGAGCAAAATGTGAATGCAGGCGGCAGCACTACTGGCACCACAATCAACGGTGGCGAGCAAAATGTGAATGCGGATGGCAGCACCACTGGCACCACGATCAACAGCGGTGGGAAGCAGAATGTGTACAACAGCGGTAGTGCCACGAACACTACCGTCCATAATGGCGGCTGGCAAACTGTGCGATCAGGCGCCATTGTCACAGATACCACTATCAACGGCGGCTCTGTCATCCTCATCAATGACGGAGCTACTCTAGCTGGCAGCACTATCCTGAATCAGGGAAGTATTCAAGCAGGATTGGACAACGACTTATCCTATACTATCGAGGATCTGACGGTAACCGGCGGCAAAATTATTTTAAGTAACGTTACCCCAGAAAGTATCAACAAGACTGCGGACCGCAGACTTACCATTGATAAACTTACCGGCGCAGCTAATTTTATCATTGCCACCGACCTGGCGAAGGGCAAAGCCGACCACATCACCATTGCCAGCGGCGGTTCGGTGCAGCACACTCTGCAGATTGCCTATGATCCCTTATACGAAAGCGACGATACGATTGACGGCGTTTCTGTGCCCTTTGCCGCAGTACCTGGCAGCGGTATCGGCTTTAGCGCAGTCGCCACCGACTACGGAGCTTACCGTTACACGCCGACCCTGGCAGCCAGTCCGGACGGCACTGTCTGGTCAATTACCGGTCTTGATTTATCTGATTCCGGGTTGCCTGAACCCAGTGAGACCTGCTACACCGCCTCTGATGCTGCAACCGGCAGCCTAATGATTTGGCGGCAGGAGAATAACAGCCTGATCCGGCGCATGGGCGAGCTGCGAAACAACCCTGGAGAAAGCGGAGACTGGGTGCAGGTCTACAAAGGTGAGCAGGAAATCGCCAATATCGGTACCCGCAGCACCACCCAGCGCTATACCGCCATCCAGGGTGGTCATGATAGCAAGGTCGATTTCTGGGGCCGCACTTGGCGTGCCGGCTACGTCGTCGGCTATCTTGACTCAGACCTTAGTTTGGCACATGGCAGCGGCGATGCGACCAGCCTGAGCATTGGCGGTTATGCCGCCTGGCTAGGTGAAAGCGGACATTTCCTTGACCTCATCATCAAACAAGGGCGTCTGAAAACCAGCTATGATAGTTACCTAAATGATCCGGACAATACCAAAGTGAGCGGCAGCTACCGCAACTGGGGCACCAGCTTCTCAGCCGAATACGGCTGGCGTAAACAGCTTGCCGGTAATTGGTACCTGGAACCGCAGGCCGAGCTAACCCTGGGTCGAATTGGTTCAGACTCTTATACAGCTAGTGACGGCACTACAGTCCGCCACAACAGCTTAAACAGCGTCATCGGCCGTCTGGGACTAGCTGCAGGCCGTACAACTGACAGTGGTAACTTCTATGCAAAGGCCTCGTTGGTTAGAGAGTTTAATGCTAACTCGCGTGTCACTATGGCGTCAGGCGGTCATGCACCGGTGACGCTAGAACAGAACCTGAAAGAAAATTGGCTGGAACTGGCAGTCGGCGTCACCGGTGCATTGAGCGAAAAGACCGATGGCTATTTGGAAGTCAGCCGTACTACCGGCGACAAGGTGAAAACTCCTTGGCAAGTTAACTTGGGTACCAGGTGGAACTTCTAAACGTATAGAACCTCATATACGAGAATATAGGTATATCCGTTAGACATACTGTATTAAGTTTTTTAGCATCAAAGGATTCTATGAATTCATTAGATATTGTGCGTTTATCGTGTCTATTGAGCCGGGATAAGGTCAATTATTATTACAGAATACTATGCACGGTTTAGTTCTTCTGATATCGGGAGCGTTGGTAGGTCATGGCTTGGGAACTGGAAGATGGCAGTATTCAAACGTTAATTAGCGGGAATTTTAAATAAGTCAAAAAACAAAAAACCTAACCCCGTGTTTACCCAAACATCTGGATAGAAGAGATATCGACGAAAAAGAGCCAAGCCATTGAGCAATGGTTTTTGGCTCTTTTTTGAACTTCTATTTGGAGACAGCCTCATATTTGATGCACAATCTAAATTACCATAAATCCTTAAAGCATTTCGTTGTTCCGGTAAGTCCCGCTTGAAGCTTTGTACTATTTTTGATCCTCAGCGTACCCAACATTAGCTCCCAATATAGTATTGACAGGGGACTTAATGCCAGTTTCTGCGCCTACGAATTTGTGCATATTAATTAACCTTTTTGGCCATAACAGCGAACTCTAGTATACCTACTGAATAAGGGCCAACTTCATATTGTTGAAAGAATATGATTGGCTGACCATTATCCGCGATGTAAAAAAACGGTCTGTCGTTAATCCCTTGAAAAGGTTCGAAGATGGGAATGCCTCGCTCTTTAATTTGTTCAGTAATCTGTTCATTAATATTAGCCCTGGCAGAACTGTCAAATTCGAACAGATCACTAAATTCATACCGTTCACCTGAATTTAAGTCATATGTATAACCTTCCCTAAAGGAAGCGCCATGAGCGCCACCGGTATAGGTATATCTTGTAACGGTAAAGCTTATCATCTCCGGTGAAAGGTGATGCACTTTATATTTTACGATAGCTTCGCTGGTCGTATCGTTGTTATTGTCTGCAATAAATTTATCAATCATTATTTTAAGTTCCTTATTGATCTTGTCCTGAGCGGCCGTATTATTCATGCCTTTGAAATAAGGATAAATGATATCAAAAGAACCTTTTTGATATTTATGGTCTACAACAAATAGATTGGTGTTTTGCTGTGCCAGAGCGATATTCACTAAAGTTATTAAAATAATAGCTGTGAGTATAATTGATTTTTTCATTGCTTTCTCCTATTCCGTTATTATGTGTAATTATAGCAGAAAACCGCTCCTATGAGTCAAAACCTTCGATCTTCGCTAACAATAATCCATCATCGCTTTTACATTTATTATTACCATATATTCCATATAGTGATAATCCAGTATATAATAGTCATGTGTAGTATGGAGCAATCAGTAGGTTTTTTGCGAATTAAGAGCAGAAATATGATTTATACAGTAGGGCGGAAGTATGGTCTAAGTTAATGGTTACCTTAGATAATTCTGAACTCTACGGAGTGTTTTTTTTATTTTTCTAGCTTATAGCAATCTTACTAAACCTGCTCTAAAAAACCTTCTGAATTCCAAAATGCATTAAAACGTATTAAGGGGTCGATAACTTTGGAAAATGCTCTTCAGAAAAAGTATGGCCTTTTGACCGCAATTGCTATGGTTGTTGGAATTGTAATTGGCAGTGGGGTTTTCTTTAAAGCTGAGAAAATTTTAACTGCCACCGGAGGTGATCTGCCGTTAGGTATTCTAGCCTGGGCTATCGGCGGAATGATTATGATTGTCTGCGCCTATGTATTTGCTACGATGGCCACAATGTATGAAAAAGTAAACGGTATTGTCGACTACGCTGAGGTTACGCTCGGCGGCCAGTATGGTTATTTCATCGGCTGGTTCATGGCAGTTATTTACTATCCAACTATTACCTCGGTACTTGCCTGGGTTTCAGCACGGTATACCTGCGTATTACTAGGGTGGAATATTGTCGGAGCAGAGGCAATGGCACTGTCTGGGTTTTATCTAGTTGCAAGCTATGCCTTAAATGCGCTTTCGCCAAGACTTGCCGGTAAGTTTCAGGTTTCCACAACGATAATAAAACTTATCCCGCTCGCACTAATGGCCGTAGTCGGCATATTTTCTGGCTTAAAAAGCGGCATTTTAATTGAAAATTTCACCGGCGGTGTCATTGCCGATGTAAGCGAAAACCCTCTATTTACCGCAGTTGTTGCAACCGCGTTTGCTTATGAAGGCTGGATTATTGCCACAAGTATTAATGCCGAACTTAAAGATTCCAAGAAAAACTTGCCTCGAGCGCTGACCTTCGGCACTCTTTTCGTTGCTTTGATTTATATCTTATATTACACCGGCCTTGCCGGAGCGGTGGAAAACAGTGTGATTATGAAAGGCGGCGAAGCAGGCGCAAAACTGGCGTTCTCAACTGTATTCACAAACGCAGGTGGTGTAGTGCTATTCGTCTTTGTTGTTATCTCTTGTCTCGGCACGTTAAACGGCTTGATGATGGGCAGTACCCGCGGTTTTTACGCATTGGCAGCGAGAGATGTTGGGCCTTCGCCGGAGACCTTT
Source organism: Veillonellaceae bacterium (assembly GCA_012523975.1). Taxonomy (NCBI): domain Bacteria; kingdom Bacillati; phylum Bacillota; class Negativicutes; order Veillonellales; family Veillonellaceae; species Veillonellaceae bacterium. The sequence goes on along the minus strand of JAAYSF010000064.1, from coordinate 755 downwards.
AAAGGCATCGATAAAAATACTAACATGCCGACCAATTCTTCGATAATGGGTCTTCTCCTGTGCGGTGCATGGCTTTTGTACTTCTTTGGCGCAAATCTTACACCTAAACCTTGGTTTGGCCCCTTTAGCTTTGACAGCTCCGAGCTGCCTATTGTTACCCTTTACGCAATGTACATCCCGATCTTCATTATGATAATGCGAAAAGAAACTTCGCTAAGCTGTTTTAAACGCTTTGTAATGCCATCTCTTGCAACTTTTGCTTGTATCTTCATGGTAGTTGCAGCCTGCTATTCCCATGGAAAAGCAGTTGCTTTCTATCTTATCATATTCGCAGTTATCATGGCGCTCGGAGTATTCTTTAAACCCAGAAACTCTAACTTTGGTAATTCAAATACCCGCCAATTGCTATAATAGTAACAGGGATATTTAATAGTATTATAAGTCATGAGGCAGCACCTCAAACGGGCTGCCTCTATTTTTTTATCCCACTGGGGGGACTACCCAAACCTCTGCTCCCAACTATTATTTCAACGCCGGCCTACGGGTAAACTTCAAGTAATATAGTGACAAGAGGATAACGAGAAGCCCGCATAGAACAAGAAGTTTTATGTGGGCTTTTCCGATTTTTATGATATTTGCCGAGGAGTGATTGGTTTGAGAAAAATTCAGAATGTAACATTTGTTGGTCTGGGTGCTTTAGGATGTGCGTATGCAGGAAAACTGTTTGACATGAACCCGCAAGGGTTAAAGGTGTT
>JAAYSF010000063.1 GCA_012523975.1 Veillonellaceae bacterium | reverse complement strand
TTGAAGGCGCTGAAGGGGATTTGAGATTGCCGCGCTGCGCTCGCAATGACAGTTTAGCTAGCCTGCGTGACTTTAGGTTGTATCACTACATTTATAGTTTTATCGATCAAGGTTGAATATGGGACTTTAATAATATATATTGGTTGAAGTTGGGTCTTTATTACCAGTATAATCCTGTCAATAGTTGACAGGATTATTACACTTTATGTAGAAAAAAGTATTAGTTAGACTTAGTCACTTGATTGTGGTTAGGAAATGGACGGGAGGTGAGCAGCGTGCCAATCAGATTACTTATTGCAGATGACCATGCATTGTTGCGTCAAGGTATTAAGAATGTATTAGAATTGGAACCTGATCTTGTTGTGATTGGCGAGGCGGCTGATGGCGATGCGGCCATTTCCAAATCAACTGAATTAGCGCCAGATATTTTGCTGCTTGATATAAATATGCCGCGGAAGAATGGGCTGGAAGTTACCAGATGTCTTCGCGATGCACAATCAACAACTAAGGTAATTATCCTAACTATTCATGATGATGAGAACTATGTGATTGAGGTTATAAAAGCCGGGGCTGCCGGCTATCTGCTTAAAGATGTTGAGCCCGGGATGCTGGTAAAGGCCATTAAGACGGTTTACGAAGGCGAGTCCTTTATTTATCCGACTTTAGCCCGCAAGCTGCTTAGGGAGATTAATCGTCAGGAAGAAAAGAAGAATGAGGCGGCTAAGGTTTTAGACCGTCGTCGGGAAGAACGGCTTACTTATCGCGAGATTGAAGTTCTCCAGCTTATTTGCCAAGGTATGAGCAACCAGACAATTGCCCAGACGCTTTTCTTGAGTGAAAAAACGGTCAAGAACCATTTGACTAATATTTTTCGGAAGATTAATGTTACCGACCGGACGCAGGCTGTGCTGTATGCGTTAAAGCATAAGATAGTGGAGCTTAACTAAGGGAGGAGATCGCCACGGGTTTGTGCCCTCGCGATGACAGATACTCTATTTCGGACTTATTCGCAGTAACACCCCTAAGATACTTTGCATATACTATCCTATCCCACGCAGAGGGGGTAGGATATTTTGTATTTTTCGTATATTGGAAGTGTAATTTTACTTTCCTTGGCGATTTATGGCGGGTGGCTGTTAATCCGTGATATTTGGGATATGTTTATTGAGCCTCGGTTGGTGCAACTGCCGAGCGCCAGTTTCTTAATCATAGTTAAAGACTGTGAGCAGGAAATTGAAGATTTAATGCGCTATTTAGTGCGAGAGATTGAAAATAACGACTCTGACTGCGACATTGTCGTTGTTGATAATAATTCAAGTGATCTCACCCCGGTAATCTTGGCCCGTATTGCTGACGATAATCCAATTATTGAGATAATAAGGGTGACAAATGGGGCAAAACCGGTGGCGGAAGGGCTCCCGCTCTGCCGGGGCGGGGTTGTGCATGTGCTGGAAATCGGCAGGCGGCTAAGCGCCGACGAATTTATGCTAACGGTATGCAAGCTGCTTGAGCAGGATAAGCGTGAAGTTGCTGTGGTTCGCCATGATTAACGCTGTTTGGCGGCAACGATGTCGCAGATGACTTCGACAAATTTTTGGATTATGGGGACAATCTCCGGGGCATATGTCCGAACATCTTCATGGATGCCAGTCGTTGCCGGGTATTGTGGGGTATAGGTAAGAGCCAGGCGGGCATTTTGGAGATGCTTGTTGACGGTTGCTATTGTCCACATAACCGGCAGGCGAATTCCGCCTGCTAAACAGATTATCGCTTGGTTTGGCGTCTTAGCGTCTTTTTCAACACTTTTAACGGCATAATAGTTTATATAACCGGTGCTGGTGTCACCTGCCACGCGCGGGGTGCGTACCTTTATCGGGCAGAGCACCAGTCCCGGGGTAAGCGGCAGAGGTTGCAGAATTGAACTTTGGGTGGCGAAGGAGGCGCGTTTTTTGAGGGCGGCCAGATCGGTAGCCCGGCTAATTGCCAGTCGTCTGATTACTGTCCGGATGCGGGTGTCGGTGGTATCAATAATACCGTCGGTAGTAATAATTTTAGTGGTATCGCCCGTCGCACTATAGCAAGGCAAGATGGCGGCAATGCGTTCGGGGATGACCAAATGCTGAGACATTGATGACTTCACTCCTCTCGTAGTAGGCTATTTTGTAGATATCTTGGGAACATGTGTTCGATGACTTAATACTATCAAATTATTGGTCAGTTCGCAATATACTGGTATAATTGTTATGAAGGGAAGATGTTCTTCCGAAAAGATGAGATTGCCGCGCTGCGCTCGCAATGACAGCGCTACTTACTATAAATAAATTTTTTAAGGGTGGACATATGGGAGTTTTACGGGTAGATGGACTGACTAAGGCTTTTGGGATAGAGACATTGTTCAGCGACGTAAGTTTTGAACTGCGGCGCGGTGATAAAGTGGGACTGATTGGGGCCAACGGTACGGGTAAGACTACGCTGCTGCGCTGTTTGTTAGGCTTTCAGCAGGCCGACAATGGACAGGTTTCGCTGCCGGCTGGGGAGACAGTCGGTTATGTCGAACAGGATTCCGGCACTGGTAAGCATACTTTTTATCAGGAACTGGCTAGCGCCTATAGCGACGTGCTAGGCTGGCAGGCTGATATGCGCCGTTTGGAGACGGCAATTGCCGCCGAGAAAAATGAAGCTGCCCAAGCCGAGCTGCTTAATGAGTATGCTAAAATAGTGGACAGGTTTGAACGTGGCGGCGGTTATGAATATGAGAATAATATCCGGCGGGTGGCTTTTGGCTTAGGTTTTACCGATGCTGACTTTGAGCGGACGCTGGATTCATTTTCAGGCGGCCAAAAGACACGTATAAGCCTTGCCAGGGCACTTTTGCG
>JAAYSF010000062.1 GCA_012523975.1 Veillonellaceae bacterium | reverse complement strand
TCATGCTACCGATAATAATGGTTTATCTTTGCAATCAGCAAATCTGCCGTAAAGATCCTGCATAACCAGGGCAAAACCTGAGTTGTCGTGACCTTCCTGCTGCGGCAGCATTAAATAAAGCGCCTTAGACGGTTGAAGCGGAACCTTACTTTTTATCGCCCCTATTCTACACATACATCCCACCTCTTTCACATACTTGCTTGAAAATGTAAAAGACCCTGCGCAAGACCGGAACTGAATTCCAGGACCTTCCGCAGGGTCTTTTATACCCACGGTGTAGTGCTATTATGGTGCACTCGTGCCGCTTGGTCCAGTCCACATCGGTGCGGAACCCTAGGCACTCTCCTTTGTCAGCGGGGACCCCCCACTTGTAATCTTTTGTTGAACTTTTGTCCTTGTCTAAAACACATTTCCTTTACAACAATTTTATTATAGAAACGAATTGTTATACTGTCAATATGCATAATAAAATAAAGTTTATTCTGACAAATACAGTATACACTGGCCAGGTCGCCTCACATCTCCATCGCGCACTGTATATTTATGCATATCGAAATATTCAAGCAACGGCAACGCAACCTTGCGCGTAGTGTTAAGCATGTCGCGTAATTCACCCACTGTCAGTGATGGTTTATTAGCAAAATGCTGTTTGAGTAAACCAATAATGTATTGAATTGTTTTGCTGTATACATGCATATCGCCGACTTTTATCAGCATGCCTTGCTTAACAAGCGCCGCACGAACAGCTTTAGCTTTATCAGGTTCCAGCTTAAATTTTTCCATTATTACCGCTTCATTAATGTTTGTCAGACCGACATCAGCCAATAAACTCTCTGCCTGGGAGGTTAACGCTTCTAACCAACCGCCATGCTTTTCAGCATGTGTTTTTAAAGCCCACTCGGCGCCGTCGGCCGCTATTAGCCCTGTGTCGACCCAATGTCCGGCAAGGACATCAAACGATTTGTTGTCGGCGACAGCCAGTCTTTGTTTAACTGCTTCGCGCGATATACCGGACTTGTCAGGAAACCGGCTATGATAATCTGTCAGCAGCAGCTTAGTATTATCAGTCATCTTTTCCAATACCGGCAAAGCCATATAGTATTCACTAATCTTTTTAACTTGGCCGGCCGTCAGCATTTTAGCCAGCGATTGCTCAACAATGCTTTCCCGAATAAACCCCATCTGCGCCAGCAATCCTTTTTTATCTACAAGCCGGCGCTGCTCTAACAGATTAGCTAAAATCACCTCCTGCCAACTTTGCCGGCAGAGTGCGTCAGCCAGCATAATCCGGTTGGCGCTAAGTTTGCGTGAATTAGTACCGGGGGCTATAATCATTGCCCCACCGACAAGATGCTGAGGAGAATAAAGTCTGACAATCCCTCTATCACCGGCTGCCGCATACAGGGGCGCCTCCAGCAGCAAACGCATATATCGGCTTCCGGCGTCCTTAAAACTGTAGATACGGCCCAAATGCTCCCCAGTACCTAGATGCAGCCTAATCCTCGTTCCGCTCGGGACTTCTTCATGCCAGTCAACTATCACATCCCAGTCAGTCCCGGTCTGCCCGCGATCTTGTACGGCTAAGCCCATGCCGCGTGAGATTTCGTCAAGAGTGGCCCCGGTAATGTTGATGGCCGCCCGCTGCCCCGCCAATATTTCTTCAACTTTACTGCCATGTGTTTCAAGGCCGCGTATTCGTACCGGTTTGCCTTCGGGATATAAGAATAAATTATCGCCGGTTTTTGCGCTTCCGGTGAGTACTGAGCCTGTTACAACAGCGCCATGTCCTTTTACGCTAAAGACCCGGTCAACCCACAGCCGGAACGGCGCCTTGCTGTCCCGGGCCGGCAAATTGCGTGCTATCATGGTTATATTTTTCTGCAACTCATCTAGGCCCTGTCCAGTTAATGCCGATACACGGCATAACGGCGCATTAGCTAGGAAAGTTCCTGTTAACTCACTGCACACTTCCTCTTCCACAAGGTCAAGCCATTCGCTGTCAACTTTATCAATTTTATTGATAGCAACAAGACCATGCTTGATTCCGTATAAGTTAAGCATGGCCAAGTGTTCTTTGGTCTGCGGCATTACGCCTTCATCAGCCGCAATTACCAGCATAGCCATATCGATGCCGCCAGTACCGGCTAGCATATTTTTCAAAAACCTCTCGTGTCCCGGTACATCGACAATACCGGCCCTTAAATCATCTGCCAGATTGAGTGAAGCAAAACCTAGGTCAATAGAAATGCCACGTTGCTTCTCTTCCTTTAACCGATCGGTATCCATTCCGGTCAAGGCTTTAATCAGTGCCGATTTGCCATGGTCAACATGCCCTGCAGTGCCGATTATAAGATATTTCATAATACTTCACCTACTATAGCTTTGCAGGCCTCTGCGATTGAGTCCATGTCACCATCTTCGAGACACCTCACGTCAATAATAACCCTGTCACTTTGTACCCTAGCAATAATAGGCACTTTATGGTCCCGCAGTCTTTTTTCCAGTTGAGCGGTACTTATGATGGTCGGCTTTAGCGCAATACCAATGCTGGCCATGCCAATACCCGGCAGCGAGCCGCCCCCGGCCTGCGACTCTATATCAATTTTTTCACAAACCCATTCATCTGGTAAAAAGGCCAGCGCCCGCTTAAGTCTGGCAGCCTTTTCGTCTAACTGCTCGTAGGACATTCTTAGATAACGCTGAACAGGAATAGTTTGTTCAGCATCGCCGAGCTCGTAATCGATTAAGGTGCCTTCCAGCGCCGCCAAAGATAACTTATCAATGCGGATAGCCCTAAGCAGCGGATGCTTTTTCATTTTATCTATATAATCTTTTTTACCGGCAATAATACCGGCCTGGCCGGCCCCCAGTAGTTTATCACCGCTGAAAGTAACAATGTCTATCCCCTTTGCTAGCCGCTCGGCGACTGAAGGCTCGTGCCAATCCCCCAAACTTAGCGGCAGCAGCGTACCACTTCCTAAATCTTCGAGCATGGGTAAATTGTGACGGAGAGCAAGCTGTTTTAATTGAGCATCATCAGGCTGAGCCGTAAACCCGACAATTCGATAATTGCTGGTGTGGACCTTTAAAATTGCTCCGGTATTATCAGTAATGGCATTTTCATAGTCCGAGAGATGTGTTTTATTAGTTGTTCCTACTTCAACTAAGGTTGCCCCGCTCTGCCGCATAACATCGGGTATGCGAAAAGATCCGCCGATTTCTACCAACTGGCCGCGACTTACAATTACTTCACGGCCGCAAGCCAGCGTTGACAGCACTAATAAGACAGCTGCCGCGTTATTGTTAACCACAATAGCATCTTCAGATCCCACAAGCCGTGCAATTCTTTCAGCAATATGCGAGTATCTGGTACCACGCTGCCCGTCTGCAATGTTGTATTCTAAGGTGCTATAGCCGGTCATTACTTTGTTAACAGCGCTGGCAGCCCGCGCTGACAGTGGCGCACGACCAAGATTTGTGTGCAGCACTACCCCGGTGGCATTGACTACCCGCTGTAGACTGGCTTCTTCGCGATTGACAATTATTTGCGCTGCCTGAGCAACGAGCCCTTCTGGTGTTATGTCAAATTCATTTCCTTGCCTTAATTCCTGCCTTGCATTATCTACAACGTTGCGGAGTGCGCTGACTAAGCTTGACTGCGGAAACTTCGCCAAGGAATCACGGCTTTCGGCTATAGCCAGGAGTTTGTCAATCGCCGGTAGATTACGCAGTCTGGCATTAATATTAAGCATTTGATACCCTCCCTATAGCGCGGGATTTCTCAATAATTTGTATTCCCTAATTAACCTATATTTTCCTGTGAAAGTGAATATTATTACCACTTTTGATACATAATGGTACTAGCTTATGTAGAACAGGAGTATCCTTATGCTGAATAACCTGCTTAATTTCCCTAAACCTAGTCCTGAGCTTAAATTCAGTGTTCATCAACCGCAAACTGTCAGCAATATCGCTATTAATATTTCAACTATTGTTAAGCGGGCAAGCCTATCCGGCCATGAGCTTGTAATTGTCTGCATTGGAACCGACCGGTCTACCGGAGATTCCCTCGGCCCCCTGGTGGGCAGTAAAATGCTCGAACTCAACACGCATCCTCATATTTTCGGGACGTTGGATGAACCAGTACATGCAACGAATTTGAACGACACTCTCAAAAATATCCAGTCATCATTTACCAATCCTTATATTTTAGCTATTGATGCTTGTCTAGGTAAACTAGAAAGTGTAGGCTGTGTTTCAATCGGCATCGGCCCTGTTAAGCCCGGAGCAGCAGTAAATAAAGACCTGCCGCCCGTTGGGAATGCCTACATAACCGGCATCGTAAACGTCGGTGGATTTATGGAACATCTCGTTCTTCAGAGTACCCGACTTAACTTAGTAATGAAAATGGCTGATACCATCGCTATCGGCGTTACTTCGGCATTGAAGGATCAGCGCCTAAACATTAATTAAAAAATCAGGGGCCGTTCAACGGCACCCTGATTTTATATCCGATGACTAACCCGCTCTATGATCCCGCTTCATCTCATTAACAACCTGTAATCCCTTTCCTTGACGGCTAGGGAACAGGTTGTAAAATTCGAAATAAGTTCGCTCTAAGGGTCTGCGGACCCAAGGCTCACTTATACAAGCGGAAATAAGAGTGACTAAGTCCCTGGATAATTCCGATTAGAATTCAGATGACGTTAAAATACCATCTGAATTAAGTCTCCATTTATAGTTTTTCAAGCTCTTCAAGAATATCAGTTGGAGTTTTGCCGGAAGCATTGATGACCGGTACGTTTGTTACAACGTCCTGCATGTTCATTAGATTGATGTCAAGTCCACTTAATACAATGGCATCCACAGTATCCATATCAGCGTTATCAAGCGGTACCACTTCATAGCCACTAGTTTCTAAGGCTTCAAACAGGTTGCTTAGATTTTTTTCGACAGCAATAAGTCCTTGCATGCTCTCACCTCCAGCCTTAGATTTACCAAATCTAAAGCTAATTATCCAATAATAAAACGCTCAGGCTATTTGCCTGAGCGTTTATTATTATCACCTTTTTGTGGGCTCTCCTCAATATTATTAAGCATTTGGCAGGCGCCTTTAAAAACTGCGCCTTCACCAATGATAAGCGCGCCTACCTTAATATCGCCATAAAGTTTTGCTGTTGGCAAAAGCTCAAGGCGGCCGCTGACAGAAACATTACCCTTAACAAACCCAGCAATTGTAGCATTAGCAGCCGTTATCTGGGCCATGGCCTTGCCATTTTGGCCAATTACCGCGGTTGCCTTAGTCTCCAATTCGCCTTCCAACGTTCCGTCTACGCGAACCGATCCTTTAGCCGAAATAGACCCTTTGACGGTTGTCTCCTGACCAACTACTGTTTCAACTTCTTCACTTAATACAGGTTTTTTTTTGCCAAACATTTATTCACACTGCCTTTCGCAAGATTAGTGCACTTAAACACCATACGCCGGTAATTAGGCTATAAGAAGTTAGCCGGATTAACGGCCGTCCCATTGACTCTTACCTCATAATGGACATGAGAACCGGTGCTCCAGCCGGTACTGCCCATATAGGCAATGACTTCGCCTTTTTCCACCTGCTGGCCTTCGCGCACATTATTTTGCGAATTGTGAGCATAAAGAGTAACTATGCCGTTACCATGGTCAATCTTAACCATTTTCCCGTACCCGCTGTACCAGCCGCTGTGAACAACCTCACCGGCTGCTGTAGCAATAATCGGGGTTCCTGTACTATTGGCTATATCAATACCAGGATGCCAGTCACTGCCTCCACCGAATGGTGAACTCCGCCAGCCAAAGCGTGATGTTACTTCACCGCTAGCCGGCCATAATGAAGGAGTGGCGTTGAACCTAGCGTTTCGTTCGATTAGGATCTCCCGCAGGTTAGTTAGACTTTCTTCGCGATATTTAATCTGATCTTTAAGATTTGCAACATAATCATTAAGTTCATTTAAGGATGGTTTGACAATAGGTCCACCTTGTCCGCCATTAGAAATATTCGGTCTGACAACCCCAGACCGTGAGACCTCAGGCTGTTCGTCAGCGTTTACCATGCGGCGAATTTCAGTATCAAGAATGTTCAGCCGATCCATATCGCGCTGTAATTCCGCCGTGGCCTGAGTTAATTGTTCAAGCTGCTGATGCTGAGCCCCATTTGTTTGGCGAAGAGCCTCTAACTCGGCTCTTTCGGCATAGGCTGCCCTAATTGTAGCAGTATACTTTAATCCAAAGCCGGCTCCAACTACTAATAAGAGGCAGATTAGGCCTGATACTACTTTAATTGCTTTAATCGGTATTTTTATACTGCGGATAGCCTGGCCGTTATGTGGCACAAACATTAAGGTATACTCTCGCCTATCTGGTGCAGATTTTTTATCGTCCAAAATCCAACCTCCTAACAAGCAAAAAGGCTTACAGCACCATATATTCGGCAAATTTTGGTATACACCTGCTAGCTTGGATTATTTTTTTTCATAGCCAATTCCAAGGCTTGTTTCTCCTCATTTGTTAAAAAGTATGAAGATTGCCCGTCTACCACTGGTTTCGCATATGATCGTGATTCACTCCGTCCGAAAATACTAGATAATATAACGCCATTATTATTTCCGTCGAGTAAAGCAACGGCATAACTGAGATCACTCCCAGTATCTTCAAAGGCATTGAATCTAACAATTCCCATCTTCTGAACACAAGACTTTGAGATATTCTCCATCTGACTGCAAGCTGCTGAAAGCTGCTCAACTTTGGCTACTGTCTGCCGAACCTCATCAATATGCCCCATTAGCAGGCGCTCAATATTTACCCCTTCCATACCCTGCATCATTTTACGATAGCGGCGGTTCATCTTTGCCATTTTGATATTTATATTAATAAAAATAATTAGTGCTAACAGTATCATAACTGTCATGCCTAATAGGACATATTGCAGATTCCCCATAACCAGAGTTGAGAACAGCGTTAAATACTCCATGATTCTCTCTCACCTTTCAAGCGATAAAATAATTACATTGGCCAAAAAGCAGCAATCACAGCCGCGACAGGAATAGCAGGCAACAAATTTGCAACCTTAATCTCTTTGATTTCCAACATTAAGAGGCATATACCGACAATCAACAACCCGCCGACTGCCGTCATTTCGGTGACCGAACTGTCCGGCAATATATTGCCAAAGGCCATAGCTAATAATGTCAGCGTACCTTGATACACAAAAATGGAAATACTTGAAAATGCCACCCCTATTCCCATACTTGAACCAAAGATAATTGCCGTTAATCCATCAAGAGCAGATTTAGCAAATAAGGTACTTGTGTCTCCGGTTAATCCTTCTTGAATTGAACCGACTACTGCCATTGCACCGACGCAATATACCAAACTGGCAGTAACAAACCCCCTACCGACATCGCCGTATTTACTGCCCAATCGCTCTGACAGCCGATCACCGGCTTTTTTAAGCATTTTATCAATATTAATTGCTTCGCCGATTATTCCCCCTAGAGCCATACTAATTATAACAACAAGCATATTTTGTGTCTTAAACGCCATTTGCAAACCAATCAAACCAACTACCAACGCTATCCCCTGCATTATGGTTGCTTGGTATTTGTCCGGAATCCCCCGCTTCAGCATTAGGCCAATGCCCGATCCAATCAATACCGCAACGACATTTACCAACGTGCCTGTCATTTAAATCTTCTCCTTCTACCAAGTGCATTAACTGCAGCTAGTGCATTATCAACATCTTCTTTACTATTGAAATACCCGGGGCTGAACCTAACAGTCCCCGTATTAATCGTACCAATTGTCCGGTGAGCCCACGGCGCACAATGCAAACCGGCTCGACAGGCAATTTCAAACTCACTGTCTAAAAGGTGAGCAACCTCACCGCCGTCCATGCCCTCAATATTAAATGAAACAACAGCAGTCCTATCGTTAGTGCTGATTGGACCGTAAACTTCTACCTCGGGAATATTATTCAAACCGTCAATCAGCTTTTTAGCAAGTTCTAATTCCTTAACACGAATATTTTCCTGCCCAGTCTTCAAAATAAACTTAACACCGGCTAAGAGACCGGCAATTCCGGGTGTATTGGGCGTGCCGCTTTCCAGTCGGTCCGGCAGAAACTCCGGCTGAATATCTAATTCAGAAAGGCTTCCCGTCCCGCCATACCTTAGCGGGCTGATCTCAACGCCGGGTCTAACATACAGTCCGCCTGTCCCCTGCGGACCAAAGAGTCCTTTATGACCGCTAAAAGCCAGCATATCTATATTCATTTGCTCAACGTCAATCATTTCTACCCCGGCAGTTTGGGCAGCATCAACAATAAAGAGACTGCCGTATTGCACTGCCATAGCCCCGACTTCAGCAATGGACATAATTGTTCCGGTAACATTCGAGGCGTGGCTCATAACTACAGCTTTTGCGCCGGTCTTTAACGCCTGTTCGACAGCCGATAAATCCGTCCTGCCTTGTTTGTCGCTTACGACAACCGTCAGGTTAGTGCCGCATTTTTCCAAACTTCGTAGCGGTCTGGCTATGGCATTGTGTTCCATTGAAGTTGTCACAATATGATCAACGGCTTTTAATGACCCTAAAATTGCTGTATTTAATGCATCGGTAGCATTATAGGTGAAAATAATATTTGTCGGCTGTTTTATATTAAGCAGTTGAGCAAGGGCTTCTCTTGCTTGATACAGAATATGACCGGCCATTCTAGCGTTACCATGTCCGCCTCGTCCAGGATTACCGCCAATTCCGCGCAGACAGGTATCTACCGCCAGATAAACTTCTTCCGGCTTAGGCCAGGTTGTCGCTGCATTATCAAGATAAATCACATCATCCCCACCATTATTGACTAATTATCTGCTTAATCTCGGGAAAAGGCGCTAATGCCCGGTCAAGGATGCCATTAAGATAGGCAATCAGCAGGCCATAATTAACGATTGGTACGGAGCTCTTCCGTATAACACTTAACCTGTTTAGCATTTCCCGCCGGGTAATCATGCATGCTCCACAATGGACAACAAGCTTATATTGCTGTAAATCGGCCGGAAATTGGCCACCAGAGATCCAGGTATAGCTTAACTCACCGCCGACAGCTTGATTCAGCCAACGGGGAATTTTAACTGTGCCGATATCGTCTTGCTGACGATGGTGGGTGCAGGCCTCAGCTATTAATACCTTGTCGCCAGGTTTCAGAGCTTGTATAGCCTTAGCGCCGGCAGCAAAAGTCGCCAAGTCGCCTTTATGCCGTGCAAACAGCACTGAAAATGATGTTAATGCAACATCATTCGGTGTAGCTTGGTCCACTTGCTTAAAAATCTGCGAGTCGGTTACTACTAATTTGGGCGGAGTCCGGAGCAGTGCCAGGCTTCCCGCTAATTGATTTTCTTTTACAATTAGACCGCACGCGTCATTGTCAATAATATCCCGCAGCGTTTGTACCTGGGGCAAGATCAACCGGCCCCTAGGCGCTGCTGAATCAATTGGTACTACTAGTATAACAGTATCGCCTTTATCGATTAAATCACCGATTATTGGCGGCCCTTCCCAATCAGACGGTGCTTTTTCAATGATACAACTTTTTAACTCCTCGATACCTTGCCCAGTCAAAGCGCTTACTATCACAAATTTCAGCCCTGTCTTTTCTTCGTAGGCCGGAATACTCGATTCAGGCTGAATTACCATATCACTTTTGTTCATTACTCCGATAACTGGTATATCACGATCTTTAATCCCAGTTACAAAATCCAACTCAAACTGACTTAATTCGGCAGTTGCATCAATAACCAGAACAGCAATATCAGCCTTACTCAGCACATCTTTGGTTCGCTGAACACGCATTTCACCAAGTTGACCAACATCATCAACTCCGGCCGTATCGATAATCACAACAGGGCCAATCGGTGGTATTTCCATTGCTTTAGCAACTGGGTCGGTAGTCGTTCCCGGAACATCAGATACTAAAGCAACCTCTTGCTTAGTCAACGCATTGATAAGGCTTGATTTACCAGCATTCCGCCGGCCAAATATAGCAATATGCAAACGGGAACCTTTAGGAGTTTCTTGCATAACGACCTCCTTGATTAAAAAAACGCCAGCGTGGTCCAATGCTTTCGCGCCAAACCCTTCGCATGCATGGCGAATTTAGCGGTTAGAAATTTGTAAATACTGGTTAGATTTAAAAAGTTATTATGTTTCACGTGAAACATAATAACTTTTTATCAAACCTCTCATTTAAACAATGAATGCACCGCGGGGCTTGGTTGCAGCAGCCATTTGCTGGGCAGTCAGCACTTCAATAATTCGGTCGAGATCCTCGGCTGTATAAAATTCTATTTCAATCTTACTCTTGAGTTTACCCGGTTTAATTTTTACTTGTGTGCCGAGCAAGAGTTTTAAGCGATCCTCGACCTCGACAACGAATATATCCTTATCTTCCGCAGGTTGTTGCTGCTGTCGCTGTTGACGGGGTTTAGCGGCTAGCCGCCGAACAAGTTCCTCTGCATCACGAGCCGAAAGGTCTTCCTCAATTATCATCTCGGCAGCCTCTATCTGGAGTTCCGCAGACTCTAATGTTAAGAGCGGTTTAGCTTGGCCCATTGATAATGTTCCACGTGAAACATATTCTTGAATGGTTTTAGGAAGATTTAAAAGCCTAATAGTATTGGCTATAAGGGACCGGCTGCGGCCAATCTTTTTGGCTACCTCCTCTTGGGTTAATCCGAACTTTTCCATTAAGCTGCGATATGCCAGTGCTTCCTCCACCGGATTTAAGTTTTGACGCTGCAAATTCTCAATCAGGGCTATCTCAGTCATTTCAGCATCAGTATATTCACGAACAACCGCCGGAATTTTTTTTAATCCTGCTGCTTTAGATGCCCGCCAGCGCCTTTCACCAGCTACCAGTTCATACCCTTTAAGTGTCTTTCGGACAACAACTGGTTGGATAACCCCATACTGTTTTACAGACTGAATAAGCTCTGCCATTGCTTCATCATCAAAAACCCGCCGGGGCTGAAATGGATTAGGCTTGATTCCTTGCACGTCTATCTCATTTACATCCTGGTCATGAGACGTTGCTCCAGACAACAGTGCATCTAAACCGCGCCCTAAACCACGGGCTTGTTTATTCATCACCAATCACCTCTTTAGCTAACTCAAAATACACTTCAGCCCCTTTTGATTTGGGATCATATTTAATAACAGGCTGACCATGACTTGGGGCCTCACTGAGTCGGACATTGCGTGGTATTATAGTCTTGTACACTTTGTGCCGGAAATGATTTTTCACTTCATCAACAACCTGAATAGAGAGGTTAGTGCGAGCATCAAACATTGTCAGCACCACTCCTTCTAAGGTTAGTGCTGGATTTAAGTTTCGCTGCACTAGCGTAACAGTCTTCATTAACTGGGATAATCCTTCTAAGGCATAAAACTCGCATTGAATGGGAACCAGAACAGAATTAGCAGCGGTAAGTGAATTAATCGTTAACAATCCTAACGACGGCGGACAGTCAATTATTACATAGTCATAATCATATTTAATTTTATCCAAGGCTCGCTTTAGTTTCGTTTCACGCGACATAATTGATACTAGTTCAATTTCGGCTCCAGCTAATTGAATGGTTGCTGGCAGCAAGTCCAAGTTCTTAACCTGTGTCGATAGTTTTATCGAAGTAAACGCTACATCATTAACCAAGGCATCATATACACAATGCTCAATATTGGCCTTGTCAACGCCGAGTCCGCTTGTTGAGTTGCCTTGAGGGTCAATATCAACTAGCAGGACTTTCTTGCCAAGCTCAGCTAAACAAGCGCTTAAGTTTACGGATGTAGTAGTTTTCCCGACACCACCTTTTTGATTTGCGATTGCAATTACCTTAACCAAAAGTTCCACCTCTATCCCAAAAACTAATTTACTTCTTTCCACGCTCTTGATAAATATCCTGCCAATCTTTACGTCAATAATAATTCTATATTGTAATCTAAGCTCGAAATAGATATAATTTAGCTATATTTCTCAGGGGGGACTTAATTTGCCAATTTATTTTCCGACACTGACATCCATAGATATTGCTGAAACAAGGCGTTATGCCGGACTAGCAAAGAAGCCTGATTTTCAAACTACTATGCTTGAAGCTATCTGCTTTGAGGCTCAATTGTTGGCTACACCTCGCGCTTCTTGGTCAATTTACCCGTATGACAGCTGCCGGGGACTAATCTTATCACAGCCGAAACTTGAATTAACCGGTAAATCGATAAAGAAGCACTTAACTGCAGCCGTAGATATTGCTGTACTATCGGTAACAGTCGGTGAAAAAATTGAGCAAACAGTTACAGACTATTTTGGTCAAGGCCGCTATACAGAAGCCCTGCTGCTGGACGCGGCCGCTACCACTGCCGTCGAAATGGCCGCCGACCAAATCAATTCAATAATCGTCCAAGAGGCGCAAAAAAATGGTTTGACTGCTATCAGCCGCTTTAGCCCAGGTTATGACGACTGGAACATTACCGTTCAACCTACTATACTTCAGCTTTCTCAAGGCGAAACCATTGGCATAACGACAACCTCAAGCTGCATGTTGATACCGCGTAAGTCAATTACGGCTGTAATCGGTCTACTGCCAACTGATGTTAAGCCTAATCCGCCAGAACACAATAACCACAACTGCCAAAGTTGCAGCCAGGATGATTGCTCATTCAGAAAGGAGTCAATAAATGATTAAAATCTTTGACGGAGCAATGGGAACAATGCTCCAACAAGCCGGCCTTGCGGCAGGAGCCTGTCCCGAGCTGTGGAACCTTGAAAAACCGGAGGCTGTTACCGCTATCCATCGTCAATATATCGAGCATGGCGCTAACATTATTGAGACTAATACCTTTGGCGCTAACCGGATAAAGCTAGCCCACTACGGCTTAGCAGATAAAGTTCAGCTCCTTAATACCGCAGCAGTAAATGCCGCCCGCCAAGCTGCCGGTTCTGCTGTAAAAATCGCCGGTTCAGTCGGGCCTACCGGAAAATTCATTGCCCCGCTCGGTGAACTGGCCTTTGAAGATGCTTACCAAGTATATAAAGAGCAAATTTCAGCCCTAACCTCAGCCGGCGTTGATATGATATTAATTGAAACAATTATTGATATCCAAGAAATGCGGGCCGCCCTGTTGGCCGCGAAAGCCGTGACAGATATGACGGTTATTTGTCAGTTGTCCTTTGGTTCGGATGGGCGCACCGTAACCGGCACCGACCCGGTCACTGCCGCTATCTTACTTGATGCAATGGGAGCCGATGTAATCGGCGCCAACTGTTCACTTGGACCAGCCCAGCTCTTACCGATTGCTCAGGCGCTAGCCTCAGCCACTACCCGTCCGATCAGCATTCAGGCGAACGCCGGCATGCCACAATTAATCAACGGCGAAACCGTCTTCCCCATGGGGCCGGACGAAATGGCTGCTTGGGTACCAAAGCTCATTCAAGCCGGGGTCAGTTATTTAGGCGGCTGTTGCGGCACCACTCCTGCCCATATTAAAGCAATTTCACTAGCTGCCGCCAAATCAGGCATGCCACACCAACAAATATGTTTACATAACAAAACAACAGCGGTTACCAGCCGCAGTAAAACAGTCTTTATGGGCGCGAATCTGCCGACAGTAATTATCGGCGAACGCATTAATCCTACCGGCCGGAAGCAGTTGTCCGCCGATATTAAAGCAGGCAACTTTGCCTCGGTAAAAAAAGAAGCCCTGCAGCAAATTCGTGCCGGGGCGCATATCCTTGATGTTAATATGGGGGTTCCGGGCATCAATCAGGCTGCCGCAATGGCCCAAGCGGTAAATGATTTGTCAATGCTTGTCGATGCACCCTTAGCAATTGATACAAGTGATACCGAAGCCTTAGAAGCTGGTCTGAGAATCTATCCCGGCCGTGCTTTAATAAACTCAGTAAGTGCCGAACCTGATCGGCTTGAGCAATTTCTGCCGCTAGCCAAGAAATACGGCGCTGCCATCTTATGTCTTCCACTATCAGATAAAGGCGTTCCGGCAACAGCCAGTGAGCGGGTTACCGTTGCCAGACATATTATTCACAAAGCCTTGGAGGCCGGTCTTAGGCCGCAGGACTTTGTACTTGATGCCCTCGTTTTAACCGTTGCTGCGGATGAGCATGCGGCAGCCGAAACTCTTAAAACGCTGCGCCTCTACCGGAAATACTTTGGCTATCCGACAACAATGGGCTTAAGTAATATCTCTTACGGCCTGCCGCAGCGCGAGCTTGTTAATGCCTCATTCGCGGCGATGGCCTTGTCAGCAGGCTTGGACGCCCCTATTCTCAATCCTTATAATCCGATGATGAAAGATACCTTAGCTACGTCTGCAGTACTGCTCGGTTATGACCGGAGCGGCCGCAGCTACAGCAAAGACTTTGCCGCACGGCAGGCGGTAGCAAACAATAAACCAGAAGCACAGCAGTCAAATGATATTCTCAGCACCATACGTCAGGCAGTTATCGACGGGGAAAAGGAAAGCATTGTACCTCTCGTCAGACAAGCGATTAGTCAAAACTACAGTACAATAGAAATCACTGATAAAGCCTTGACTGCCGCTATGAACATAATTGGCGAAGACTTCGGTGCCGGCCGCTGTTTCTTGCCGCAAGTTCTGCTGTCGGCTGAAACAATGCGGGCTGCCTTTACAACAATCAAAGAAACCCTGCCTTCAGCACAAACGGCTCAGCTCGGTACTGTAGTCCTTGCCACAGTAAAGGGCGATATTCATGACCTTGGTAAAAATATTGTCGCCGCTCTTCTTGAAAACAATGGCTTTAAGGTGATTGACTTAGGCAAAGATGTAGCGGCTGAAACAATTGTTGATGCCGTCAAACAGCATCAGGCAGACGTAGTCGGTCTTTGTGCCCTAATGACAACAACTATGCCGCAGATTGATCAGACCATAAAGCTTATCAAAGACAGCGGCATAACCTGCCGAACAATGGTAGGCGGGGCTGTGCTTACCGCCGAGTACGCACAGCAGGCAGGAGCAGACGCTTATGCATCAGACGGAGTGACTGCCGTAAAACAGGCAAAAAAACTTATAGCACGATAATCTCGCAAAACCCTTCACGTACATGACGGTTAGAAATTTAAAATTAAGAATAAGAAAGCTCTCCCGTAATGGGAGAGCTCATTTTAGCGTCGTTTCGGTATTCGCAGATTTATTGTAATAAAATCATCATCCTGGTCTTGTTTTATCTTTATCTTCAACCCAGTTTTTTTCATTTCGCCGACAACTTTATTGATTGTATTTAAGAAAATCCTTACATCCTTAACAATTCTTACAACATTACGCTTAGGTTTGGCTTTTTCTGACATTTCCCGGGAAATTTCCGCAAGAACATCCTCAATCAGACCTTCTGTTTCCCTTACATTAAGATTTTTTTCGCGAACTGTGTCAAGCACTTGCATCTGCAGTACCGGATCATTTAGCTTTAACATAGAGCGCGCATGCCGTTCAGTAAGATTTTCTTTAACAATGATACTTCTAACTTCACTGTCCAGTTTTAATAAGCGCAGCTTATTAGCGATAGTTGATTGCGTCTTTCCTACTCTTTTGGCTAGTTCCTCCTGAGTAAAGCCGAAACTGGATATAAGCGATTGATAGCCTTCAGCCTCCTCCAAATAATGAAGGTCTTCCCGCTGCAAGTTCTCAATCATGGCCAACTCGGCCATTTCCTGATCACTTAAATCCTTAAATATGACCGGAACATGAGTCAGTCCGGCCAGCCTCGAGGCTCGAAGCCGGCGTTCACCCGCTACAAGCTCGTAACCGACATCAGTTCTCCGTACCAGCAAGGGCTGAATAACGCCAAATTCTTTGATAGAGGACGATAATTCCTGCAAAGATTCCTCGTTAAACGTCTTACGAGGCTGAAACGGATTTGGCACAATACTATCAACACTTACTTGCTTAACTTCATTAGAATTAAATATATCTATTTCCTGCGATTCATTAACGTCTGTGTTTTCAATATGTTCGAGATTATTATCTTCAGCCGGATTGTTATCTTCAGGATTTGCTTTAGGTTTTTCCTCATTAAACCTAAATAATCTGGCTAGATTTCTCATCCGTACACCGCCTTACCTTAAAAATCTAATGAAAATAGACGCTGTCATCAACTTACTCGGATTTTATAAAAATAACTAAGAATGAGATCAATACAATCGATAATAGCGATATTTTTCATCTATTCGGCACACAACTGGCAAAATCCTCCAACTATTTCCAATTTAGAGCGGCTTTTTTTCCGGAAGGCCGGAACGCCGCGGATATTGGCTCGGCGTGTTGGCAACTTTTTTTATGTATACTACAGCCCTCGCGTCTTCCAGGCCGGGTAATTTGACTTCCTTAACAGCTGCTATCTCACCACCAAGAATTTTAACGGCTTTTTTCGCATCATCAACCTCTAAGGCGAACTTAGCCCCCTTTAAAGCTACAAACGCCCCCCCAACTTCTACAAACGGCAGGCAGTATTCACAAAGAACATTTAATCTTGCTACTGCCCGGGAAACAGCTACATGATGCTTTTCTCGCAAGGCCCCAGCCCGCCCACCGTCTTCAGCTCGGCTATGGATCAGCTTAACTTCATTTAAGTCAAGCTGGTCAACTACTTCTTGTAAAAAATTCAGCCGCTTATTAAGGGAATCTAACAGCGTCAATTTAATGTCCGGCCGAAATATTTTGAGCGGCAGGCCCGGAAAACCGGCGCCAGTTCCCACATCAATAACTGTGCAGCCAGACGGGAAATAGGCATTATCCAAGCAGGTCAAGGAATCTATCATATGCTTTACGGCCACTTCATCGGGCTGAGTTATAGCCGTTAAGTTAATTTTTTCATTCCAAGCGATGAGCAGGTTGTAATATTTTTCAAAGTCAGCATGCTGGTCCTGGCTTAAATTAATGCCATATGCTGCAGCTGCCTCTGTTAAAGCTTCTCGAAAACTCACGCCTCTTCCTCCCTGCGCCGAAACTGTTCAAGATAAATCAACAGAATTGAAATATCAGCCGGCGATACTCCCGATATGCGTCCTGCCTGTCCAACAGAGAGGGGCTGGATATTGGTCAGTTTTTCTTTTGCCTCCTCAGTTAAACCCGCAATAGAATAATAATCAATATTACTTGGAATTTGTTTTTGTTCAAGCTTGATGGCTCTTTCAACCTGCTCAATCTGCTTTTTAATGTACCCTTCATATTTAATAGCGATTTCGACCTGCTCCTTAACCGCCGACGGAATGTCCGGCAAAGCAAAGCTTTCTTTTAGTTTATCGTATGAAAGCTCGGTGCGACGCAAAAGGTCATAAAGGGTAGCTCCGGATCTAAGTTCGGTAGACCCCATCGCCAGCATTTTTTCCTGAACCTCGGCAGTTGGCGATACACTCGTGGTTTTGAGCAGTTCAAGCGTTTGTTCAATAGCCTGACGTTTAGCCATAAATCGGTTATAGCGCTCATCCGATACCAAACCAATTGCCCGGCCTTTTTCAGTAAGCCGCAGATCAGCGTTATCCTGCCGCAGGATCAGCCGGTACTCGGCCCGCGAGGTCATTATCCGGTAAGGTTCACTAGTTCCTTTAGTTACTAAGTCGTCAATCAAAACACCAATATAAGCATCAGCACGTGTTAAAATAAACGGACTTTCCCCTTTAATCTGCAAAGCCGCGTTGATACCGGCAATCAGCCCCTGAGCAGCCGCTTCCTCGTAACCCGAAGTACCGTTTGACTGTCCGGCTGAAAATAATCCCTTGATTTGTTTGAATTCTAAGGTCGGCTTGAGCTGAGTCGGGTTAAAACAATCATAATCAATAGCATATCCCGGCCGCATTATCTGAACATTTTCCAGCCCAGCGATTGTTCGCAAGAACTCATACTGAACATCAATCGGCAAACTTGTCGACATGCCCTGAACATACATTTC
This sequence comes from Veillonellaceae bacterium, assembly GCA_012523975.1. Taxonomy (NCBI): domain Bacteria; kingdom Bacillati; phylum Bacillota; class Negativicutes; order Veillonellales; family Veillonellaceae; species Veillonellaceae bacterium. The sequence goes on along the minus strand of JAAYSF010000062.1, from coordinate 14,659 downwards.
CTCGGTATCCATTCCTTCAGGTTCCAGGAATAGCTGATGCGCCGTTTTATCGGCGAACCGTTCAATTTTTGCTTCAATTGATGGGCAGTACCGCGGTCCTATGCCTTCGATAGCGCCAGTATACATCGGGGCGCGATGTAGATTCCTGCGGATGATTTCATGGGTTCGTTCGTTAGTATAAGTAAGCCAGCAAGGCTGCTGCTCACGGGTAGTTATATCGCTCATAAAGGAGAAATTATGCACCTTATCGTCGCCCGGTTGGATAAGCATTTTAGAAAAATCAAGCGAACGCCGGTCTACACGGGCTGGCGTACCTGTTTTAAAGCGCATAATTTCTATCCCTAGCTCACGCAGACAATGGGTGAGTTTTTCGGCATGACGCTGCCCGTTAGGGCCGCCGCTGTATACAACATCACCGATAAATACCTTGCCGCCTAAGTAAGTCCCGGTCGCTAGGATGACGCATTTTGCATGATAGACTTCGCCTGTTTCAATTTCGACACCAGTTACCGCTCCATCGTCTGACACAAAAATCTTATCAACCAACAGCTGCTTTACCGCCAAATTAGGCTCACGTTCAACAGTAGCTTTCATATTTGCCTGATAAACCCGTTTATCGGCCTGAGCTCTAATGGCATGAACTGCCGGCCCCTTGCCGGTATTTAGCATCCGCATTTGGATACAGGTTTTATCGATATTAATCCCCATCTGGCCGCCCAGCGCGTCGATTTCACGTACCAGATGACCCTTGGCCGGCCCGCCGATGCCAGGATTGCAGGGCAGCATGGCGATATTATCCATGTTGAGCGTTGTCAGTAATGTCCGGCACCCTAGCCGCGCTGCGGCCAAAGCAGCCTCACAACCGGCATGACCGGCACCGACTACAATTACATCATAATTATCTACAACAAACACTGGCTCTTCATCTCCCTATTTTCCGATACAAAACTGAGTAAAAATTTGCGTTATTATATCCTCGCCGACAGTGTCACCGGTAACTTCGCCAAGCTTTTCCCACGCCGCACGCAGATCAATTACAATACAGTCAGGAGGCATTCCGGCAGCAGCAGTTTTGAGAACATCGCCCAAATGCTTGCCCGCCTGCTCAATCAAATTGGCCTGCCGGACATTATTGACAATCGCTCCTTCACCCTGCTTAACCTGGCCGCTATATACCATATCAACAATAGCCTGTTCTAATTCATCAAGGCCGGCCCCCTCGGCCACTGATATCTTAATAACCTTTTTATCAGCTACATGCTGGATAACCTTGTCCATTTCCAAAACCTGCGGCAAATCACTTTTATTTATCAGCACGATTGCCTGCCGGCCTTTAAGCATGTCTAGCACCTGGCAGTCTTCCATCGACAAGGTCTGCGACGCATCGAGCAGTACCAAGATTAGATCTGCCTTGCCAACAAATTCACGGGCTCGTTCTACCCCGATTTTTTCGACAACATCGGAAGTTTCTCTAATACCCGCAGTATCAACTATCTTTAAAGGAATACCCCGAATATTAACATACTCTTCAATAATATCACGCGTTGTCCCGGGTATATCGGTAACAATTGCCCGCTTTTCCTTAAGCAGGGCATTAAGCAAGCTCGATTTTCCGACATTAGGCTTGCCGATAATTACAGTCGCCATGCCTTCCCGCAATACCTTGCCGGTTTGAGCTGTTGCCAATAAATAATCTACCTTGGCAATAGTATCTCTTACCCGTCTGATGACATCCTCAATTGCCATTTCTTCAATATCGTCTTCGGGAAAATCAATGGCGGCTTCCAAATGAGCGACCATCTGCAAAATATCATGCCGTATTTCCGAAATCTTAGCCGACAGCACACCCGACAATTGTCCGACAGCCATTTTTAAAGACGAGTCAGTTTTAGACCTAATTATATCAATAACCGCCTCGGCCTGAGTTAAATCTAGGCGGCCGTTTAAAAAGGCCCGTTTTGTAAATTCACCGGGCTCAGCCAGCCGCGCTCCCTGCCGTAGGGTGAGATCGAGAATTTTTCGGATAGGGGTCGCGCCGCCATGACAATGAATTTCAACAACATCTTCTCGGGTATACGAACGCGGCGCTTTCATAACAAAAATAAGCACCTCATCAATGATTTCCTCGGTCTCAGGATCAGCGACATTGCCGTAGGCCGCTTGAAATGCCTTTATCTGACTGGCCCTTCGACCGTTAATGCCGCGAAATATATTGTCGGCAATGCCAATTGCCCGGCTGCCGCTCATTCTAATGATGCCAATACCGCCTTCCCCCAGCGCTGTCGCAACTGCACTGATTGTATCCTCATGTACCACTCGCCAAACCTCCCGTACGATATAACCGCAATCAGCTTATAACGAATTTAAACCCAGTAATAATATTATTACTGGGTTTTAGCATGCACCAAAATCTGACGTACTAAACTTCTGAAGAATCATTTACACTATCTATCTGCCTTTAGGACCAATAACTACTTTGCGATAGGGTTCTTCTCCTTCGCTATATGTAACAATCCGATGGTCATTCTGCAAAGCCATATGGATAATTTTCCGCTCATGCGGACTCATTGGTTCAAGGGCAATTCTTTCACCGCTGCGTCTTACCTTGTCAGCAAGTCTGAGCGCTAAGCGATTTAGGGTTTCAGCCCGGCGCTTGCGGTAATCCTCAACATCGAGAACTATTCTAATCCGTTCCTCTGCATCCCTGTTAGCCGCCAAGTTAGTAAGGTACTGCAGGGCATCCAGTGTTTGACCATGCTTACCAATTAATATTCCCAGTTCTTCGCCCTTGAAGTTGAAAGTAACATTTTCCGAACTGGGTACTTCTGTAATTTCTACCGCTAAATCCATTTGCGCAAAAATATTTCTTAAAAATTCTTTCGCAACTTCTACCGGATCAACCTTTTTTACAACTACCTTAACTTTAGCTGGTCTGCTGCCAAATCCTAAAAAACCTTTGCTAGGCGTTTCCAGGACTTCGTATTCCACGCGGTCAGCTCCGACACCTAGCTGAGTCAGAGCCAGTTCTACCGCTTCTTCAATGGTTTTACCGGTCGTCTCAACGGAATTCATGGTATTAATTAGCCTCCCCTTTGATTTCAGCCGGTTCGCGGTACATCCACCACTGCTGAGCAATTTGAATAATATTGCTCATTACCCAATACAAAACCAATCCTGCAGGGAAAGTAGTGCTTATCCAACCGATGAACAACGGCATAAATATCATCATCATTCTACTTTGCTGAGTCACCTCGGTTGTTGTCTGCTTTTGTTGATACCAGGTAGTAACAGCCGCTAAAACTGGCAATATGTATAAAGGATCTTCCATAGCCAGATCAGTCATCCATAAAAATGAAGGTGTATTTAAATAATTGAAGTCACGAATCGCATAAAAAATACCAATTAAAATCGGCATTTGGACAATAAGCGGAAGACAACCGGCTAAAGGATTTACGCCCGACTCCTTATATAAAATAGCCATTTCCTTTTGCAGTTTCTCGGGATTGTTCTTATATTTCTCTTGCAGCTCCTTCATCTTGGGCTGCACGACCTGAAGGCCTTTCATGGACTTTATTTGTTTAACGGTAAGCGGATAAAGTGCCATTTTTATGACAACAGTCATTAAAACAATTGCTAATCCATAGTTAGCAAAGCCAATACCTGCTGTCAAGTTATAGAAAAAGGTAAGAATGCTTTGCAACATCCCGATAAAATAGTCGAACAAAAAATCTCACATCCTCGTAATTAATGGACAATATTAATAATCTATGCACTTAAACAGGATCGTAGCCGCCGGGATTAAAAGGATGACAGCGCACTATGCGCCTGATAGCTTTTACACCGCCGCGTATAGCCCCGTATTTTTCAATAGCCAATATAGCGTATTCTGAACATGTTGGCACAAACCGGCATGAAGGCGGTTTTAAAGGCGATATAAAGATTCGATAAAATTTTATCACTAATATAAGAGCTGTTTTCACCACTAATACCTACTCGATCAAAATACGGGCTTTGGCGCATAGGTTGAGAAAGGCCTTGCCTGCCGATACAGAATCAGCCTTAACCATTGCCTGACGCCCCATTAGCACCAAATCAACATTTTTAATAAGTTTATGCTGATTAAGCCGATAAACCTCACGTAAGACACGTTTTACCCGATTGCGGACGACTGCATTACCCAGCTTTTTGCCGGCTGCAAAACCAATTCTCCGCTCGCTGACTTTTTGGGGTAACACATAAACAACCATCATTCGGTTAGAGTACGATTTTCCCACACGGTATACCGTCTGGAAATTACTGTTCTTTTTTAGTATGTGAGCTTTAGAAAGTTTGTACATTATATAAATCCATCCCTGATTTGGAAAACCGGCTTTCGCCATACGCTGGCGGAAGCCGAAGTAAATGTGAAGTTTCTCAGGTTTTCTGCGTGAAAAATAGGCCACTTTGTGGGCGGCCTATTATGCTGATAATCTTTTTCTGCCTCTAGCACGTCTATTCTTTAAAATAAGACGGCCACCTTTTGTTTTCATACGCTCACGGAAACCATGAGTTCTCTTTTTCCATAAAGTATTCGGCTGGTAAGTACGTTTCATAATCTATAACACCTCCTCGTTAAAAGCGGAAATACCCAAAATAATATTTAATTTTAACTACTAAAATTATAGACTAGTCATTTAACAGTGTCAAGGAATTTGCTTGTTTGAATGCATACTTGCTGTGGATAATTTTGGTCAATCCACAGGGCTTGTATAAAAAACTGTTGATAACTATAGCACCTTTTGTTAATATAGAACATGACAAGATATCCACAAATTTTACACAATACGCAATTTATAAACATAATCATCCTAGTTATTCACACATAACACCACTTATCCCCATACTTATCCACAACACCTTATACTTTAATTGCGTTGCTAAAATACAAGGCTTAACCGTTCACCCTAAAATTGCTTTTGTATTTTTTTTTCATTAAATTTACTTTTTTCTCATAAGTTATGCACAACTGTTGATAACAATGTGGATAACTTATGTCGACTATTTTTTAAATTTGTTGATATTTACATGAAAGGACGGACAATATGGACACCATCCAACTTGCGGCACTATGGGAGCAAATAATGAAAACACTTGAGCAAGAGCTATCAAGCCTTACCTATAATACCTGGCTCAAACCAATGGTTCCGCTGGCAATTACTGAAACCACCTTTGAGATCGGCACCCCTAAGCGATTTATTAAAGAATGGGTGGAATCAAGATACTTCTCCATTATCCAAGATACCGTCCAAAGCGTAACCAAAAAGCCTTTAACCTTAATAATTACCAACTTAGATACCGAGGACCAAAAAGAGCAGGAAAATGAAGAGATTTTTGGCGCTCCTCCTGAACTACATAACGAACCCTGCCACAATACCCAACCCCTTCCGCCATCTCCATCATTACCCTTCCAGCCTGTGACTAATTCTCCAAATATCACTCCATTAAATCAGTCAGCTAAAACCGATAATACTAGTACGGCTGCTGCTGCGCATGATGAACCGCTTGCAGTATTAAATCCTAAATATGTTTTTGAAACATTCGTAATCGGTAATGCCAACCGGTTTGCTCATGCTGCCTCTTTGGCTGTAGCTGAAGCTCCTGCCCAGGTCTACAACCCGTTTTTTATTTACGGCGGCGTTGGTCTTGGCAAAACCCACCTTATGCATGCAATTGGCCACCGGATTTTAAAAACTCATCCTCATCTAAGAGTTGTATATATATCAAGTGAAAAATTTACTAACGAACTTATAAATTCCATTCGCGACGGCAATCCCGAAAGTTTCCGCCAAAAATACCGCAATATTGACGTCCTGCTCGTCGACGATATTCAATTCTTATCCAAAAAAGAGCATACGCAAGAGGAATTTTTCCATACCTTTAATACTCTTCACGAGGCTAACAAGCAGATTATTATCTCAAGCGACAGGCCGCCGCGTGAAATCCAAACCTTAGAAGACCGCTTGCGATCCCGGTTCGAATGGGGCCTTATTACTGATATTCAGCCCCCTGACCTTGAGACGCGGATTGCTATTTTGCGTAAAAAAGCCATGATTGAAAACCTCAGTGTTCCAAATGACGTTATGGTTTTTATCGCTAGCCGTATCGACAATAACATTCGCGAACTGGAAGGCGCCTTAATCAGAGTAATGGCTTACGCCTCTTTAACTAAACAGACAATCGACATTGATTTGGCTACTGAAGCCTTGAAAGATATATTCCCGAATGGCCGGCCCAAGGAAATTACAATGGAGCTCATTCAAGAAGTCGTCTCTTCCTATTTTAAAATCAGAATAGACGATTTGCTGGCTAAAAAACGAACCCGCAATGTTGCTTATCCCCGCCAAATCGCCATGTATTTATCCCGCGAAATGACCGAAACATCATTGCCGCGCATCGGCGAAATGTTCGGCGGGCGCGATCATACAACCGTGATTCACGCTTATGACAAGATTAGCCGCGAGCGGGCTGAAGATGCCAAACTTAATAACACTATAAAAGAACTAATTAAGCGAATTGAAAGCGCCTAAACCTAGCTTTTCAACGCTTATCCCCGTTATTAACAGCTGTATGGTGTATAACTGTGTTGGCATCCCAGGTATAAAGCTGTCAACATTTTGTTGATAACTTTATACCCCGAAAAAATATGTGGATTTGTGTATAACCCCTATTATAGTTATCGACAATTTATTAACACTACTCAATGTTGATAACTGTAACCTAATAGCATTTATCAACATATCAACAGGCCCTACGACTATTACGACTATTTTTTTATTCTTATCTTCTTATAGTAATAATATACCCGTCTCCCCAAAAACCTTAACGGAGGTTGACTATATGAAAATTTTCTGCAATAAAGAATTACTGAATCATGCTGTTCAGACAGTGCAAAAAGCTGTCGCCACAAAGCCACAGCTTCCGATACTAACCGGTATTTATCTATTGGCTGAAAACGATAAACTTGAACTTCATGCCACAGATTATGAAGTCGGCATAAAATGCACAATTGAGGCCCAAGTTGAGCAACCGGGCGCTGTAGTATTATCTGGCCGGTATTTTCAGGAAATGGTTCGCAAAATGCCCGGCGACACGATAGAAATATCATCTTCAGCTGAAGACCGGACAATTAAAATAACAGCTAGTTCAGCTCAGTTTAATCTTTTAAGCCTGCCGCCTGAAGAATTTCCTGTTCTCAAACAATTGACAAGTGACAACTTTATTATTGTCAAAGATAATGTTTTTAAAGAGCTTATCAAAAAGACGGTGTTTGCCTGCGCAAACGATGAGGCAAGACCCATTTTTACCGGCGGTTTAGTAGAATTCAGCGGCCAAAATATAAAAATGGTTGCTACTAATACGCATCGCCTGGCCCTAAAAAAAGATCGCAGCGAACAAGCCGCAAATGATGTCAAGATGATTATTCCGGCCAAAATTCTCACTGAATTAGGTCGAATTATGACTTCAGAGATTCCTGTTGATGTAAAAATCTACTGGCTTAAAAACCAAGTAGCTTTTGAATACGAAAATGTTTACATAATATCAAGATTAATTGAAGGCCAATTCCCTGATTATAACAAAGTAATACCACCTAGTTTTGCAACTAATGTTAAGCTAAATACTAAGCATTTACTTGCTGCTGTCGAAAGGGTCTCATTAATGGCCCGCGACAGTGATTACAATGTTATAAAATTATCCTTTAAGAATAACTCAGTTACCATAACATCGAATAACCCAGATATTGGAAAAGCATGTGAAGTTGTTGAAGCTGCTATAGAAGGTAACGAGGTAGATATTGCTTTTAATGTAAAATATGTCGCCGATATCTTGAAGAATATTGATAGCGAAGATTTGATATTTTCTTTAAATACCCCGCTCAGTCCGGCCTGCGTAAAACCAATTGATGACGATAATTATATATATATCGTTACACCAGTTAGGACAAGCTAATAAGTAATTAGAAATTCTCCGGAGGTTTAAGTATGGAATATATAACCATATCTACCCCTCATATTAATATCGATCAACTGTTAAAATGGGCCGGTATCATTGATACCGGCGGTCAAATTATACCGATGATCGAGGATAATATGATAAAATTGAATGGTAAAGCAGTAACCGAACGGCGGAAAAAGGTTTACCCAGGCGATATTATCGAAATTGATGGGGTTGGAAAGTATAAAGTAATCCCCGAATAAGAGGTTAGTATGAAGGTTAGAGCCCTTAGCCTGTATAATTACCGCAATTATGCAAAACTGGATTTAGAGTTTAAACACAACCTCAATATCTTCGTCGGACAAAATGCTCAAGGCAAGACCAATATTTTAGAATCAATCTACGTCGGGGCAATGGGCCGCTCGCACCGGACAAACACTGATAATGAATTAATTCGCTGGCAGCAGCCCGGCGGGTCAATCCACTTGACCTTTACCAGACAGGATATTGAAAATAAATTAGTATTTAAATTCATAAGTAACCATAATAAGGAAATAATACTAAATGGTCATACTATAAAGACCCGTGAACTTATTGGCCACCTTAACGCCGTAATGTTTTCTCCCGAAGATTTAATGCTCATAAAAGGGGTTCCGGCCAATCGCCGCAAGTTTCTGGATAGTGAGATATCGCAGGCTAGCCCATCCTATTATCGTAATTTACTGCAATATAACCGGATCGTATCACAGCGCAACAATTTGTTGAAAAAAATCCGGGAAAATCGCGCTAAGGCAGCAATGCTAGAGACATGGGATGAGCAGTTAGCTCTTTCAGCCGCCATAATTATTGAAAAAAGGCAGTCGGCGCTGAAAAAGCTTGCTATGCTAGCCAATCTAATGCACCGTAAAATTACAAACAGCCGGGAGAATTTGACCATTTCGTATTTGCAAAGCGGTATTACCAAGCCTGTTGATAACTTGCAGGAATGGTATCGCCAGCAAATGTACGAGAATCGGAGTGTTGATATTGCCCGCGGCAGTACAAGCGTCGGACCGCATCGCGATGATCTGGTTTTTGCTGTTAACGGTGTTAATTTGAGAAATTTCGGGTCCCAAGGTCAGCAGCGTACCGGAGTATTGGCAGTAAAACTTGCCGAAATTGAATTTATCAAGTCTGAAACAGGTGAATACCCTGTACTGCTCTTAGATGATGTAATGAGTGAACTTGACGCATCCCGCCGGGAACAGTTATTATCGTTTATAAAAGACCGAATTCAGACATTTATAACTGCAACCGAGCCTAAGTATTTTTCTGAACATAAGATGGGAAAATACTATTCTGTTGTCGAAGGACAAGTTCAACAATTTGATTGGAAGTGACGGCTATGCAGAGGTTAGATCAACTATTGCCGTTAACAATAAAAAAACTCGGCATTACCAAGCGCTATAATGCTGAGTCGGCCATATATCATTGGCGGAAAATTGTAGGTGATAAGATAGCGGCTAATGCTAAACCCCTTACCGTTCAGCGGGATTTACTCTTAGTCGCTGTTAGCAGCTCGACCTGGTCTCATCACCTCTCAATGATGAAACAAGATATAATTAATAAGATTAATGCCTTTATTGGGGATAATTTAATAAAGGATATCAGGTTCCAAGCAGGATATTTAAAAGATAACCAGAATCAAGAAAATGCTGGTCAAGCTGGCGAAAATGAGATAAAATTACATAATATCAAGCTTGAAGCCACTGAGCTGAAAAATGTAAATGACTTGGTCAAATCAGTCGGTGATGCTGATTTACAGACAAAATTAAAGAACATCATTAAAAGTGACTTAAAACTAAAAAAAGCTAGGCATAACGGTAAATGGCATAAATGCCTGGATTGCAGTGTATTGTGCCCGCCTGAGGAAACCTTCTGTTTTACCTGTAAGCTTAATCATAAGCAAAGGATCAGGGAAGAAATATATACAATACTGATTGAGAATCCATGGTTAGGCTATAGCGAGCTAAGAAAGCATATTGATGCCAGTTTTGACGATTTTAAAGAGGTTAAAAACCGTTTGATTAGCGCGCTTGTTAACGAGATTTCCGGCGAACAAAACGATAGAATCAAAGAATTGACACTGGTGATGCTGGCTACTGGAATTCAACCAGAGCAAATAACCGATGCTTTAGTAAATAATACTCTCAAGAGATTCAGGAGGAAGAATCATGTTTCTGCATCTAGGAGCTGATACTGTAATTCCTTTATCAGATGTCATCGCCATTACCGATTTTAAATCGGTCCGATCTAGCACTAACCGTAATTTTATAAAACATATGAGAGAAAAAAAGCAGGTTATAGATATATCATCCAATCATCCTAAAAGCTTTATCGTTACCGATAGAGGGGTCTATCTTTCTGCAATTTCTTCTCTTACACTTAAAAAGCGGGCTGGTAATTTCGCAGAAACAGGTGAAGAGGACGATATATAATCGGGGGTAGGAAATGAGTATAAATGAAGATGTAACGGTTAACGGCAATTATGGAGCCGGGCAAATTCAAGTACTAGAAGGGTTGGAGGCTGTACGTAAGCGCCCGGGTATGTACATAGGCAGTACATCAGCGCGGGGATTGCACCATTTGGTATATGAAGTCGTCGATAACAGTATTGACGAGGCGCTGGCCGGTTACTGTGATACCATAGAAGTACTTATTCACCAAGATAATAGTATAACTGTTACTGATAATGGCCGCGGGATTCCGGTTGATATGCATGAAACCGGCAAACCGGCGGTTGAAGTTGTTTTGACAGTCCTTCATGCCGGCGGAAAATTCGGTGGCGAAGGCTATAAGGTTTCCGGGGGTCTGCATGGCGTCGGTGTTTCAGTTGTTAACGCCCTGAGTTCTTATCTTCAAGTCGAAGTTAAGCGCGACGGCAAAATTCATGCTATCCGGTTCGAACGAGGTTATACGGTATTGCCTTTAACGATAACCGGAACAACTGAGACAACGGGAACCAAGGTTACTTTTAAACCTGATCCTGATATTTTTGAAGAGACGGTATATAGTTTTGACACCTTAAAACAGCGTTTACGCGAATTAGCTTTTTTAAATAAAGGTATAAACATTACCCTCACAGATGAACGAAATGGCCAAAAAGAGACCTTCCACTACGAAGGCGGGATTATATCATTTGTTGAACATCTCAATAAAACTAAAGATGTCCTGCATGCCTCGCCAATTTATCTAACCGGTTCGCGGGATACTACCCTTGTTGAGATAGCCATTCAATATAACGATAGCTATGTCGAAAATATTTTTAGCTTTGTAAATAATATAAATACCCAAGAAGGCGGTACTCACCTCAGCGGGTTTAAAATAGGTTTGACGAGGTCTGTTAATGACTACGCCCGCCGTTTGAATCTGCTTAAGGAAAATGATGAAAACTTAAGCGGCGAAGATATTAGAGAAGGTCTTACCGCTGTTATCAGTGTTAAGATTCAGGAACCGCAGTTTGAAGGTCAGACAAAAACCAAGCTTGGTAACAGTGAAGTCCGCGGGATTGTTGACAGTATTCTCTCCGAAGGCTTAAATGAGTTTTTCGAAGAAAATCCGGCTGTTACAAAGAAAATCATTGAAAAAACAATTATGGCTTCGCGGGCCCGTGAGGCAGCCCGCAAGGCCCGCGAACTTACCAGACGGAAGAACGCGCTGGAGGTTAGTTCACTTCCAGGCAAATTGGCTGACTGTTCAACCAAAGATCCCATGTCGGCTGAAATATATCTCGTCGAAGGTGAAAGCGCCGGCGGCAGTGCCAAACAGGGCCGCGACCGGAGATTTCAGGCGATCCTACCGCTGCGCGGCAAAATTCTCAATGTTGAAAAGGCCCGTCTTGATAGGATATTAAGCAATGAAGAAATTCGGGCTATGATAACTGCTTTTGGCAATGGCATCGGCGAAGAGTTTGACCTTGAAAAAAGCCGTTATGGCAAAATCATAATTATGACAGATGCTGACGTTGACGGAGCGCATATTCGGACATTATTGTTGACTTTCTTCTATCGTTATATGCAGCCTTTGCTCGAAGCCGGCCGCGTATATATCGCCCAGCCGCCGCTTTACTTAGTAAAAAAAGGCCGTGAAAGCTGGTATTTATACAGTGACGAAGAACTCGACACCTTATTGGCTAGGATTGGCCGGGAAGGAATAAATGTTCAGCGTTACAAAGGCTTAGGTGAAATGAACCCTGAGCAACTTTGGGAGACTACCATGAACCCCGAAGGACGGACCATTCTGCAAGTAAAATTAGAAGACGCTATGGTCGCTGACGAGATATTCTCAATTTTGATGGGTGACAAGGTAGAACCCCGCCGCAAGTTCATCGAGGAACATGCTAAGGATGTAAAGAACTTGGATGTTTAAGTTAGTTGTCGGTCACAATGAAGTTTGGCAATTGTACTATAAAGATTGGCACTAGTGTTATAGATTTCAAAGGGAATTTTTAAAAAGCGATCTCGAGCTTTAAATCTTGAGATCGCTTTTTATATTTGGTAAGTCAATTGTCGCTCTTTGAGCAGACGTGAGCTCTAAAGAAAGTGAAAAATAATCAATAGTACGGGCTAAAAACTACCAAACAATTAGGCGGTAGCTTTAGTATATATATTTGTTAATTATGACTCCCCTCTTTGCTTTTTTCAAGTCCATCTTAGTTTCATGGCCACTATTTTAATTGTTAATTTAATAAATAACTTTGCCTAAGTTCCTTTTCTAACCTATCTCGTTCCCAAAGTTCAACACTATTTGCTTCAGCTAGAATTTTAGCACTTTTCGTAAAGTATGAATTAGTTATAGCTATAGCCTGCTTACAATTATATATAGCCTTAGAGCCTATAACTTCTTGAATTGAGCTGTTTGATACCAAGCCAGTATAACATTTAGCTTGGACTGCTACCCTTTCGCCGAATTTTTCTAAGATCAAATCTGCACCTTGATCACCGGTAGTTGGGGTATATTCTGCCTTGAATCCACGGGTAGTGAATAGTTCTCCTAAGAATTTCTCAAAATCATTGCCTGACATAGAATCAACTTCTGACATTGTTGCTAAATTCTTATTGACTGCTAGGCCTAACCGCATTTGCTATTCGATTGCTTTTAACCGAGTTTCTTCAGTTATCTTCTGCAGTTGCTCAGTTACTAAGTTCTTTGCGCTAGGTCTTAGAATCCTTGCTAAGTTATTTTGTTTTAGAAGTTTTTCTAAATAAGGGATGTAATCATACGAGTGACCAAATGTCTGAACATAAGCATTTGCAAGCTCATATGGTGATTGGCTATAAATAAGAGTTGGATTCACTTGATAAAATGAATTATGAAAGTGTATAAATTGTTGGTTGGTTAAGCTCATCAGTAACGCTCTTTGCTACTAAGTTATAAGGTAGAGTATAACCTTTTAGCTCTAATAACTTAGAAAATGCGGTTATATCTTCAGTTGGTATACTAAGCTTTGGATTAGGCCATGCAGTATCTGGCTGTCTATATGATGAAACAAATTGATAGATTTCAGAGCTAGCAGCCTCTTTACTTTTTTTGCTCCATAAATAATAAAGAAGATTGCCGATTACTAATAACATTATCAATGTAACAGTGAATACAGGATAAAGTGAAAAAATTAAATATAATAAAAATAAGCCTAAACCAACATGCTTGGATGTTTTAGGTGTTTTTTTAACCAAAATTCATCTAACTTACCAAATATCTGATAGATGATAGCTTTAAGTTTCTTTTTTAGATACTTTTGTAGATGTTTTTGTAGCACTAATATCCCTCCTACTGATTCCAGGGATATTTTGCCCGTTAGTTGCCAAATAATGCCCGCCAAAATTGATCTACCTTTTTGTATTTTTCTAGTTTTAATGGGTACACCATATTACTTAAAGCAAATTGGTCAATATAAACTACCTTTTTTGAAATTGGAGGAAATAAGTAGTCAGCTTTGTTCCGCAATTTTTTGCAGCGACGCCCATAAGGATGGCCTCTTTGTAAGCAACACAAAAGATTATGCACTGGGCAGTGAAAAAAGGTCTTGAGAGAAATATATCAACCAATTATCACTTCCTAACTCAAGAGTTTAGGTAATCACTATGGTAATAGCAATAAAACTATAATCTACTTACTGGTTTTTAACTAATGAAGTTAGGGTATTTAGAGTAATCAAAGGAGGAATCTAGTTGATCACATTTCTCTTTTATAATAGAAAAATATGAAGAAGCATAGGCATAGCCATATACTTGATCGTTAGAATTAATACCCTCAATCAGTGAAGTTATTTGATCAATACTATATTCATTTATGTAATCGCGTATTGCACCATTTAAAATAATTTTGGTTTCTGTATAAGAACTTGATTTTGATAACATGTAATTAGCTAAGGCTATAGCTTCTGACTGTATACCTTCTTCGGTACACTTATTCCAAAATTCCTTAAAGCTATCTTCAAAACCAGTCATATATAATTCAGAATATTTATCAATAAAGTATTCTATATGTTCAGGCAGTGATTTAGACAAAAACCACGATATTATTAGGCAACTAGCATAGGTATTTGAACATGTTTCTATTTGAACCTTAGCGGTATCATTCAATAGCTTAAAGACGTGAGTATGTTTGCTTAAAAAATCAACAAGAAGCTTCTTGATTGGATCATTGT
>JAAYSF010000061.1 GCA_012523975.1 Veillonellaceae bacterium | reverse complement strand
AAATACAGATAAGGATAGTTCTTGGCGAATAGGGTTCTGAACACGAAAAACTCTGTTGTCATCTTTAATTAATGCCTTGTCATTCATTTGCATTTGCTTTTCTTGCTTATATTGACGTTGCACACTGGTCACCCCCTCGTTAGTATGTATATTTTTGATTTTATCAAGTTTCCCTTCTACTTGTACATAACAATTTTTAATGAATTTTAGTAAGACTATATTCTTGGTAAGCAAAAGTTTCTTGATTTATACTTTAAAGGAATGATATTACATCAAAAATAAAATTTGGGGTATAATTAGAATAAAGTGCCGATTAAATCGATAAAATAAATCATTTGTACTTCTTTTACTGTCAAATGTATATATCTAGTTCTGAAGCGAGGTAGATGCATTATGTTTAAAGTGAATGATTATGTTGTATACGGTGCAACAGGAGTATGCCAGATTACAGATGTCGTCAAAAATTCATACTGTGGTACCGAAACCGAATACTATGTTTTACATCCTGTTTACCACAATAATATGACCATTAAAGTCCCCGTGAGCAATTCCTCAATGCGACCTATTCTTACAAGAGATGAAGTTCTATCACTAATAGCATCTATGCCAGATAGAGAAACTATTTGGATAGACGACCAGAGAGAAAGAACTAACATTTTCAAAGCTGCTCTTAAATCGCACAAAAGCGACGACTTGATAAGAATTATTAAGGCTCTCTATCACGAAAAACAAGCAAAAGCGGCCACCAATAAAAGACTTGCCAAAACAGATGAAGACATTATGAATAGTGCGGAAAAACTACTGTACGAAGAATTTGCAATAGCTTTGAACATTTCGCCAGCTGAGGTTGTTCCCTATATTTTTGATTTTATCTCCCATCTTGAAAAAGAAACATCTGGCTGATGCTAAGTAAGTTCATTGTTTTTCAGAATTAACTTTGGAATAAATAGGCACATGCTTTCTCAATTTGGCCACGACTGGCAACACAACAACTGATGCTAGGCCGACCTGAATGAGATTACCTGGCACTGATGCCATCGGTGCCAGCCAGTTGCCGTAAATAATCCCTTCGGCACCATAGTAACCAGCCACCTTAATGAGACATGCTACCGTAAAAGCTAGGACATACGCCGCGAGGGATCTGTTGTTTTCGCAGATAGCGCCGACAGTATACCCCATAAGACCGACAATGACAAGGGTAAAGGGCGCCCACAAAAACCAACCGCCAATCACATCAAAAAGTGCCATACCGACTCCTCCCGCCACAGCGCCTAGCCAGCGCCCGTAAAGAATGGCGATAATAAAGAGCGGCACATTCCCTAAATGAATTAAACCGCCATTAGCGGCAACGGGCAGGCGTACATTTATAAATACCGTACAAACAAAAACGAGAGCAATACCCAATGCTGCATATACTAGTTGTTTTGTTTGACTTAAAGACTTTTGTTCCATATTGGCTCTTATACCTTCTCTCCTAGATATTGAATTAACGATAGCCCAGAGCCAGTGGCGAAATATCTAAACTTGCTCAAGGACTGCTAACACCAAGCTTGTTTTGGAATAATATCTAAGATATCATAGGAATTATTTTGGCGCAACCTCCATGGTGCGCCAATTTACTTTGCTACTTGTATATAAAAGCAAAAAAACATCAATTTCGTGGGTTTGGGAACTATACAGAGTATTTACCCACCTTTTTGCAAAGAATAAGACCATCCTATTTATTGCCGGAGGTATTATGTCTGCCCTGTTTTGGTATAATTGCGTGGCAAGTATCAGCATCATCATAGCGGCACTCGTGGTATATAAAAAGCGAAACTTGCTCGGTTTGTCTGACTGGCTGGTGTTCTACTTATTTGCAAGCGGCCTAACCTGGATAGGCGAGTTTATTGTACTAGGCCTATTTAACAGTTACGCTTACAAGCCTGGGGTGTTCGAAAACATCTGGGCCGAGAACCTGCTTGGGCATCTTATCCTCAACACTACAATCTGGCCTTGCATGGCAGTTTTAGTAGTAGCCTACCGCCTGGGATACGGTTGGATATCGCTAATAACTGCAGGCATTCTCTTGATAGAATATCTATTCCTTAAGGCCGGAATATACGAACACCATTGGTGGCGCTATTACATGACCGGACTAGCGCTAATTATTAATCTCACTATTCTTAAATTATGGTTCCCTCTTATGAATAAAGTCCGTCACGGATTACCACGATTCACCACCTTGTATTTCGCCGCATTTGTCATTATCCACCTGCCCGCCCCTCTACTCCTCCTTGGTGGACAGCAGTATTATAGTTCGGCTGTGACCGACGATATGATCCGGTCAAGCATCATATTTATCCTTTCTTACCATCTAGTGGAAACATTCGTAGTAATGTATCTTTTCTATCTCGATAAATGGTTTTGGAAGGTTGTACCCTTTGTAATCAGCTGTATCGGCCAAATTTTCCTTGCCAGTAACAGCATTCTAATCATCCAGAACGAATGGAAGCTTACGTATACCCTGCTACTTTATGTCATTACCCTGACCATTTGTCTACTCATGGAAAAGTACACCCTCCGTCCATTAACTAAAAGTACTTTTCGAAAATTTTCAAGCAGTTAAATAAAAGACACCATCCAAAGTAGTCTGAATCCACAAAGTGGGAATTCTTAAAAAACGTTATGCCGTATGTAGCTGCTCTCGATATTTTATCGGGGGCAGCTTATTTAATTTTAATTGAATCGTTCGTTGTTATAATAAATCTGCTTTCTTGACGATTTCGGCCGGTTTAAAGTTCCAAGTTTGTCAAATATTCCACAATAATCAGATACACGGAAACAATTCCCAGGTTACACTAAAGAACTCCTTGGTCAATTTTCTCTACAATAAAATCATTGACTGAACCAGCTGCTTCGATCTGCTGTCGAGTTGCATCAGCCGTTTGGGGATTAGATAATAAAGCATAAATATAATTATCGACTTTTTCCTTTATTTCATAAGGCAGGTGTAGACTAAGATCCTTTTCCCCATAAGTAGGGAAGCACATCATGACTTTCTTGCGTGCTTCTTTAGCGGACATGCCTTGACTTTTCAGCATAGAGTAAATCGCCATTCGCTGGAATTCACTAAATTTTTTAATTAAACCACGTTCCAGCTCATCTTTGTTCCACCATTCCCGGATTTGGTCATCAGTAACACCGAATAAACGGCGTTTTTCAAGCATCTTACTAATCCGAGCGTTATTTTTTTCATTCTTTAACAGATAATCCCCCATATTTAGAGGCATATCAGGTTTAGATGCAATATCTGCTTTGACTTCCTTCAGTAACTTTTGGAATATCAGCTGTGCTTCTTCTTTGGTCGCAATATCTTTCATGATTATCGGAATGAATTCGCGTTCCAATTGCTGTTCCCGCGGGGATGGCGGACTTTTCTTAGTAAATAATCTGGACAACAAGCCCATAACCTACACCTCACTTTCCATTACATCATTACTTCAATATGCTCAATCAGTTTAAAATTTCCCGCGAATATACGAAACTCCTCCAATATAGACCCTTTTTTTATACAGTGGTATAATTATACTATTTAGATAAATAAATGACAGAAGGAAAGTATAACCATGGAAAACTCAAAGCTTATTGAAATGATAAAGAACAACCCTAATGCTATAGCTTATATAGATAATCCTACTGATGAGATGAAGTTATTAGCCGTTAAAAATAATGGTCTCGCCTTAAAATATATAGCTAATCCAACTAGAGATATGGAAGAATCAGCTATCGACAATAATGCTCGCGCGATTCAATTTATAAACACCCCTACCGAAGCTATAATGATGAAAGCAATAAATGATGGTTGGATTAACTTAGAGTATATAAAAAAACCAACCGATAAAGTAATTAAATTTGCTATAAACCAGTCCGGTTGGGCTATTAAATATGTTAATAATCCGAGTGAGGAACTGCAATTATTAGCTGTAAGAAAAAACTACGATTCAATAAAGTATATAAAAGAACCTTATGAAAGCGTCCAACAAGAAGCTGTAACAATAAGTTATGATGCCTTAAGATATATAAAATCCCCTAGCCATAATGCCGAGCTGATAGCTATCAAAAATAACGAGAGGGCTATTAGGCTTATAAATGATTTAGATAAAAAGAAAATGTTAGAATTTTTGAAAGTCAATATCTTAGCGATTAAATATATCATGAAGGAGATCTCTAAAAATGAGCTAGAACAAGTGTTAAAGGAAGCATTAGCAAATGAAGCTGTTGAAGAAAAATATGTTAGAGACTACTTAAATTCTAGTGCTGTAAGCGAGATCATACCAATGGATAAGATAATGTTTATTTATAAATACGGAAGTAAAAAAGCCAAAAAAATAGCTGTAGATGAAAAGCTGAAGTTGCTATAGGAGGGATATTATGAATTTTATAGACACCTTAAAAAGTGTTGATTTGGTACTAGCTACCGGAGAAGTACCTTTAATAGTCGGTGAAAGCGGCATCGGAAAAACAGCTTTAGCCGAGGAAATTGCTAAAGAGAATAATTGGAGTCTAATTGTTATTAATGGGAATCTCCTTAAAGAAGGCGAAATAGGCGGCCTTCCGTCTATAGAATCTTATGTAAGAGTTAATGATAATGGTGATAAGGTTGAAAAGAAGACAACAGTATATGCCGTCCATCATAAGCTCCGGGAAATTGATGAAGAAATATCTAAAGGAAGAAAAGTTCTTTTATTTATCGACGAGATAAATCGCTGTGAACATACAGTACAACAGGAGCTTATGAATTTAATATTAAATAGAGAGATTAATGGCTATAAGCTGCATGCAGATGTAAAAATACTAGCAGCAATGAATCCCTCAAGCAAGTATGGATCAGATTTTGATTACCAAGTTGTAGATATGGATGCAGCGCAAGAAAACAGATTTGCGTGGCTGTATATGGAACCCGATTATATTCAGTGGTTAGATTGGGCAACAGAGGCCGGAATCGAGCAAAAGGTTATCGAATTTATCTCAACCTTCCCGGAATATTTGCATAAAATAAACGAAGATGATATAAGAGCAACGCCCCGAAGCTATGAAAGAATTTCCAGCATTTATAAAATTTATAAGGAGAAAAAAGATATAATACCCAGATCAGTATTTTTAAATGTTGTAAGAGGAAATGTAGGGCGATTAATTGCCGAAGAGTTTGTTAACTTTGTCGAATCAGATTATAAACCGTTAATATCTTTTGAAGATGTTTTTTTAGAAGATACTCTTCCTGAAACTATTAGCGAAAGAATAAAAAATGAAAGTCATACACGACTTTATCTAGCGGCAAAGAACATTCTAAAAAACTTAGAATCAAACATAAAAAATTATGACTCAAGTCATTATATTGATAGACTTATTGAGTTTTTACAAATTTATCCGGTAGATTTAATGATCGGAATTATGAAGGATATTAAAAATAGTTACCCCGAGGTATATAAGCATGCTATAGAAAACGAAGCCTTTGTTGAGTTATATTTTGAAACTTATAGTTTAATAAGGTGACAATGTATGGAAACCTATTTTGATAGTCAAGTAACCGGGCTTTATGAAAAAGCAAAGGCTATTATTAATACTTTTTTAACAACAAGCAATAAAGATGATAGTTCTAAGCTAACTATCCCAAAAGATTTTGAAGAAGAGTTTTTTAGCCTTGTAAATAAAGTTAATCTAAGTCTGATGGAAGACAAAGATAATTTCTACGGATATTTTTTGTTTCAAATGGCAAGAGAAATCAGATTTGATATAAGCAGTCCCACTGCTGTGAATTTTAAAGGTGCTAAATACGTTCTATATTTTAATCCGATAATTTTTTTAACCCTTAGCCTAAAACAAATGGAGAGTACAATTAAGCACGAAATACTCCATATATTATCGCTGCATTTAATAAGAGCAAAAGCATATAAGGCAGGTTATGGAACCTTAGCTATTAATATAGCAATGGATATAGTAGTAAATACGTATTTGGATCACCTACCACCATATGCTACCACATTAGAATGGGTAAATTTAAATCATTCTTTAAAACTCTTGCCATTTCAACCGTTTGAGTATTATGTAGAAAAGCTCCAGACTGCCATAGACTTACTAGAAGAAGATGAAGATGGCGCAGAGGATGATAGTCATAAGGATGAAAAAGTAGAAACTGCTTATAATCCTGAAAGAGCCCATGACATTTGGGAAGATTCTAACGATATAGACGAGCAGACGCTGCGGAAATTTACTGAGAAGTTTATTGATGCTGCGCAAAAAGGCAATATTCCTACCTATTTAGCCAGCATGATATCGTCACTTAAAACTAGCCAGGGTGAACTGCCTTGGAATTTATACCTTAAAAGGTTAATGGGGACTGTTGAAAGTAATAAAAAGAAGACTATAACCAGAAGAAATCGAAGACAGCCCGATCGATTAGATTTAAGAGGCCAGCTTAGAAGTCATAAAGCAAAAGTTGTTGTTGCCCTCGATATAAGCGGAAGCATAAGTGATGAAGAATTTAATCAAGCCATTAAAGAAGTACTTGATATAGTAAGAAACTATAATCATGAGATAACGATTATAGAATGTGATAGCGAAATTAGACGTGTTTATAAAGTCAAATCTGTGAAGGATATAAAAGCTAGGATTTATAAAACAGGCGGCACTAAATTTAGCCCGGTTTTTGAATATGCTAATAAAAATCAGGTTAATTTGTTAATCTATTTTACGGATGGCAAAGGTGAAGATAAGCTCCTATCAAAACCTAGGGGGTATAAAACTTTATGGGTTATTTCCGGTCAGGGAGATAAGTTGTCATTAAAAGAGGCTTATGGCGCAGTTAAAAAGCTTAAAAACATTGAAATAAAGGATAATTCATTGGATATTAATGATGTCAAAAGAGATGGCTTTTCAATGAATGACCAAGAAAAAATGCATATCTAATGCAAAAAGCAAAGGAACCTTTTGTAATGAAGGTTCCTTTAAATATAGTTGTCTGTCTTCCTTTGTGTATTGACCCCCTCCAGAACTGCACACATTGAGCTAAATTAATCTGGCAACCTGTGCAGAAACCAGGGGGTCATTCACACTATACTAAAAAACAAACCGCCTCCACCGATGTAATGGCATCATTACATCGGTGGAGGCGGTAATTTTATTTTGTTTTGTTGAATGCCTCCAAATCTAAAATTGCTTTTTCAAACATATCCCGAGTAATTTCGTACGGGCTGACTACGATATCGTTTACACTAGCCGCTTTATCCAACACTGACGCCAAGTCGTCCACAGTTATGCCAAAATCAGCTAGTTTTGTTGGTAAGCCGATGGATTTATTGAAAGCGAAAATCTTTTCCCGTTCTTCGGATTGGTTGTCCATCGTCAACATTACTAGTACACCATACGAAACATTTTCCCCATGAAGATGGTTCTTTTCCACTTGCTCCAGGGTTGTCAAGCCGTAAGCCGTAGCATGAGCAATGGAACTGTTGTAATCCATATCCACCAGGTTGGATACCAGGCCTGTGCTAACAATTATGTTCAACACTACTTGGTCAAAGGCATATGAGCCTTGTCTCGCCTTATTCGCATCCATTGCTTCCTTGCCATAGCGGACAAGCGGCTCTACACACATGCCACTAATCATAAGGCCCATTGCGTTGAAATGTTCTAGCTCGCGTCCCCGTCCAGAGAATGTCGGCTCATAGTATTTCGCCAAGGTATCCCCTATGCCAGCCCAGAGATACTGACTTGGCGCTTCCACCATAATACGGGTATTCATAAAGCAATGTACCGGCGGTGCCGCATAAATACGAACAGTACGATAGCTATGATCAGGATGGTATACAGCTGAAATTGCCGATGTCGGTGCACAGGTAGCCGCAATAGTCGGGAAAGTGAAAACCGGTTTACCTAGATCATCCCCAACAATTTTAGCAGTATCGATAGCCTTGCCACCGCCTACGGCAAAAATCATGTCAGCTTCCTGTACCGCGGCATTTTCACACAAGGCCGCTGCTGCTTCAAAAGAAGCTTCATTACCATATAATTCGAAATCGTTTATGGAAATATCGGAATCGGCAATACCAGCCAGCAAACTTTCTTTTGCCTTGGCCATAGCCGTCTGACCACCAATAACTACCGCCGTTTTGCCGTATAAGCCGCAAATACCTGGTATCTTTTTGTATATCTCATCATCCCCGATACTGTAGCAAGGTAAAAATACACTGTAATTTTCCATAATTTTATTCTCCTTTAATATATAAGTTTCCAGGTAACAAAAAGCCCCTATCGGCGCCAATCGGCATCAATAGGGGCGTATATACGCGGTACCACCCTAACTTTATTACTTAGTGCTTTCGCAGTCTCGTTAACGGCGAGTTCCGTCTTAAGCTACTAAAAACTACAGTTCGTTCACTTAAGAAGTTCATAGTTGATAAAACATAATACTATTTGTATCGGATTTCAGCTGTCCCGACTCTCTGTGACAAAATTTTGCACTATATTTACACTAATCATTACTTTTTTTATAATAAAATTGTATTATGTAAATATATTGTATCAATTTTACGCACTCCTGTCAACACGCATTTACACATGAAAATATTTATACTTTTTAGCTTTACGAGATTATTCTACTTCGAACCATTACAACCGCAACTGCTACTACCCGTTTGGCTGTAAGGACAACCAACGCATTTGGCACCTTTTCGTTTTTCAATAACGATTTTAGCAATTGCAGCAATAACGATTGTTAGAATAATAATCAATACAATTAGATTAGTCATAGTCTACTCCTATACACTTAATGACAGCTTTTCTGCCGCCTTTTGGTTGCCTTGTTTCATAAGAAAAACAACATAGCCAATCATCGCAGTTACTGCAACTAGACCTGCTAAGAAGCCAGTGCCGAAATTGCCTGTCGTTAATAACGTTCCCACCTGATAAGTAATGAAGGCAACTGTATACCCCGTACCTAATTGGAATGCGATACCCATCCACAACCACTTTTTGTTCTCCATTTCAGCGTTCATAGCACCAATAGCAGCAAAACATGGCGGTGTAAACAAATTAAACATTAAGTATGCTAATGCAGCCACTGATGTTAATCCCATTATTTGAGCAACATCTGAGCTACCCGAAACAAGAGCTAATTCTTCAGTGTCAATAAAGTTTGTAATCCCGTACACTACAGCTAATGTTCCAACTACATTCTCTTTTGCAATGAAACCTGTAACTGCTGCAGCTGCTAATTGCCATACGCCAAATCCTAAAGGTATCAGTAAAATAGCAACTGGTGACGCAATACTAGCTAGAATGCTAGTGCCTTCAGCACCCTCAGCAACCACTTCGAGTTGCCAGTTAAAAGTTTGCATAATTTGTACTGCTGTATTACAAAGCAGTATGATAGTTCCAGCTTTTATAATAAATGCTTTAGCTCTAGAAAACATGGAGATTATAGCTCTCTTGATACTTGGGAGTTTATACTCTGGTAGTTCCATAATGAAGAACGACCTAGCATTTTGTTCACCGGTAATTCTAACTGCAAATAAAGCTCCGACAATAATGAGAGCGATACCTATGAAGTACATTGATGTTCCGACCCATGCGGAATCATCAAAAAACACACCTGCAAATAAAGCGATTACAGGTAATTTGGCTCCACACGGCATAAAAGGTGTTAACATGGCGGTGGTTCTTCTTTGTCTTTCATTCTTAATGGTTCTTGTTGCCATGATTCCAGGAATAGCGCACCCTGTACCAATAATCATCGGAATAATTGATCTGCCTGATAATCCAACTCGTTTGAAGAATCTATCCATAACAACTGCAACACGTGCCATATAGCCACAATCTTCAAGTAATGCCAATAAGAAAAATAATACCATGATAAGTGGTAAGAATCCTACAACGGCTCCCACACCACCGATAATTCCGTCTAACAGAATGGCGCTAAGTACAGGGGATACATCCTCCCCAAGCATTCCCTCTACCCAGCCGTGGAATCCATCAATCCAACCGACAAGACCATCCGCAAGAAGTGGTCCTAGATAAGTTTGCGAGATGGAAAACACAGCCCACATAACTACTGCAAAGATTGGAATTCCAAGCCATTTATGTGCTACAACTCTATCAACTGCATCTTGCGTGGTTTGTTGACTACTACTTACTTTTCTGCTTTCAACTTCTGAAACAATACTTTTTACAACTTCATATCGGTTTCTATCAGATGCTTCAACTGCACTTTTATCAGTCATATCAACCCCTGAACTATCAAATGGTGCTGTTTGGGGCTTGCCTTTTACTTCTGCCACAGTAGCAATAAGCTTTTCTAAGCCATTGTTGCTTCCAATAGTTGATACGGTTTCAACAACAGAGCACCCTAATCTTTTAGATAATGCCTCTACATTGATTACTGTACCTTTGTGTTTATTTAAGTCACTCTTGTTAAGCGCAACTACAACCGGTATTCCAAGTTCAAGAAGTTGGGTTGTAAGAAATAAACTTCTGCTTAAATTTGTTGCATCAATGACATTAATAATAACATCTGGATTTTCATTTTTAACGAAGTCCCTTGTAATGTTTTCCTCCGAAGTGAATGGTGACATTGAATATGCCCCGGGAAGATCTACCGCTATAATATCAGTACCGACCTTATTAAGACCTTTTTTAATCCCACCCTCCTTCTTCTCAATCGTTACACCTGCCCAGTTGCCTACACGCTCAATCTTGCCGGTAATTGCATTGAATAGCGTCGTTTTACCACTGTTAGGATTTCCTGTCAGTGCTACCTTCATAAAACATAATACCTCCTTCTATTTTATTAAAATGTTAACTTCGGCTAACTTTATATGTAACAAACTTCATATAAGCCTATAAATACCTTATAGTATAAAGTTAACCCAAGCTAACTTTATACACAAAACCTTTCCCCCAAACTTATAATTACTTATATAATAATGTTAGCCTGGGCTAACTTTATTATTGAAAAATATAATTAGATAATGATAGCTTCCGCTAAGTCTTTATCAATGCTATACCTTGCATCCTTTACAGATATAACATAGTTTTCACTAATTTTTGATATCACTGTCACTATTTCCCCTTCATAACATCCTAATGTGAATAGAAAACTCTTAATTTCTTCATCTTCTGTCTTAACCTCTTTAATAGTATATTCTTTATCGAACTTTGCGTTTGCCAAATTTGTTACACTACTATTCTGCACCATTTTTCCGCAAACTCCCAAAAATATTCTGCCAAGAAATGTATTACCCACATCGAACCCCCCCAAAAAGTTAAATTACATTCATATTGTTCTTTTCTAAATAGTTTTTAATTGCTTCTAACACTTTTTCACTAAGGATATGCTCCATTCTGCAAGCAATATTATCAGCTTCATCAGCCGGTAATTCAAGAGAATGTTCAAGAAACACGCTTATCATTTGGTGATTATTGTATATTTTCTCAGAAATCATTCTACCTTTTTCCGTTAGCGTAATTGTTCCATATTTTTGTTTATTTACAAATCCTCTGGCGTGAAGATCGTTTATTGCTTTTGTTACACTGGGTTTTGACACACCTAGGCGTTTGGCTATATCCACCCCATGGGCATGACCATGACTGTCTTCCAAGATATAAACTGTTTCCAGATACATTTCCATTGATTCATTATTACTCACTTTACCACTCCATCTATTTAGTAATAGTGGATTCCGCACTTTGTTAACCTAGGCTAACAATTACATCTTATACACAAAAACTGTCGTTGTCAAGAATCATTCTCAAATAAGTGCCACTTAGGGTCTTCGGGGTTAGGGGGTCTTTGGGGTCTTCGGGGTCAGGTTTGACTTGTTTAATTTTTGACTTATTTATTAAAAGCGCAACTAAAGTTAAACCACCACTTGATATACATAGTTATAAACCCCGCATATCAAGTGGTGGCAACTTCCAAGTTCTGGTGGAGGCGATCCACGACCTTCAAATCCACCTTTTAACTTGCCTAACATCTATGAAATGTATCCTATGACCAAGCCGCTCTAAGAATCCCCTCTTCTACTTATCACTTCTCTGCGTCCTTTGCGCGAATCCGATCGATAGATCAAGGAGTGATTGTTGGTTGACTTTTACCATAATCACAGAAATCTTTAATCTCGGTATTCATGCCCTCTGGTTTTGGCGTTTTCCACAATCTAATCCATTGACGAGCACAGTCAATCAATATAACGCCAGTTAAGATGATCAGAACGACACTAGCTGTCCCATTGATATTACCAAGTGCCGAATTCATTTTAAAGTACATGCCAGTATTCATAGTGCCTGCCGTAATAACCGTAATTGCCAATAAGATGCAAGGAACCAACGTAACAAATGCATACTTTTTAACCGTAGTAATCTTTAAAATAATCGTGGTACCTAATGCCAAAGCAATAGTTGCCAACAATTGATTAGCAACACCGAACATCGGCCAGATACTGCTAATATCGCCACTATAGACTAGGTAGCCCCAACTGAAAGAAACGACAAAACTGGTGAATATAGAACCAGGCATCCAGGTGGTTTCTTTCAAAGGTGCATAGATGTAGGTACCCAGAACATCCTGAAGAATATACCGTGCAACACGAGTACCAGCATCAATCGTGGTCAGAATGAAGAGTGCTTCAAACATTATTGCAAATTGGTACCAGTAATTCATCAGGTGACTCATACCACCGATGCTTGAGAAAATATGTGCCATGCCGACGGCAAGAGAAACAGCGCCACCAGGACGGTGTGCAACGTCCATTCCAACCAAAGCTGACAGTTGAGCGATCTCCTCAGTTGGGAAGTAAGATGCGATTTTAGCATATGCAGCAGCTGATGAATTGATAGCGAAATAATCGCCAGGTACAAGAACTACGGCCGCGATTAAAGCCATAATGCCCACAAAAGCTTCCATCAACATAGAGCCGTAACCGATTAAACGGGCATGGCTTTCTTTCTGTAACATCTTGGGGGTAGTTCCTGAGCTGATCAGAGCATGGAACCCAGAAATAGCGCCACAGGCGATCGTAATAAATACGTACGGCCACCAGGGACCGGGAATAATTGGTCCGCCGCCATCCATGAAACGAGTCATTACCGGGAAATTGACAGCCGGTTGTACAACAAGAATACCAAACGCAAGCAACCCAATTGTGCCAATTTTCATGTAAGAACTGAGATAGTCACGCGGTGCTAACAAAAGCCATACAGGTAGCGTTGCTGCAAAAAAACCATAGGTAGGCAAAATCACTGCCAGTTCTTTTTTCGAAAAGCTTAAATATGGGGCAAGAGCAGCCCATTGCTGCCCAGGCATCACCCAATGACCTAGGATGACGGCACCCAAGACTAGCAAGAACCCGGCAATCGAAGCCGTTTTGATAGCCCCTGGAGAAATTTTGAACATCCAAAGACCGATCAGGATGGCAATTGGTATCGTCAGACCGATCGTGAACACACCCCACGGATTATTAAACAAGGCATTAATAATAACAATGGATAATCCTGCCATTGCAAGAATAATGATGAATAGAATTGCAAAGGATGTTGTCATTCCGGCAACAGGACCAACCTCACGGCGTGCGATGACAGCCAGCGATTGACCATTGTGGCGAACGGAAGCAAATAAAATAATAAAATCATGAACGGCTCCGGCAAATACAGATCCCAAAAGAATCCACATGAAACCGGGACCCCAACCCCACTGAGCTGCCAAGACCGGACCAACCAGAGGGCCAGCACCGGCTATAGCGGCAAAATGATGACCGAATAATACCCACTTATTCATTGGGACAAACTCATTTCCGTCGTTGCAACGGTACGCAGGTGTTTGGTGCTCATCGTTCAGCATCAAAACCTTGGCGGCAATAAACGCCGAGTAGTAGCGATAAGCCAACACAAGCACACATGCAGCAACAATAAGAAGCATTATAGAATTCACAATATTCCCTCCTCCCAGTTTAATGGATCAGAACACAAAAAATTGATTCCCTCCTTTCTTAATGAATTTCCACTATTATCTTAATGTTATGCCAGTTTAACCCAATTAACAATAATTGCAGCCCAGAATGTCGAAATTGTAAGCTGAAATGCACTAACAGGGCTATGAACTTCATTATAGGCCAAACATTCGCTTTAATTTAGGAGCCTGTTTTGGTTGGTTTTTCCGTTTTGTATCGTCTCCAGTGCTTCCTGGTAACTACAAAACTAAATCACAAACAGCAAAAAACCCGCGAAATTCGCGGGTTCTAAGTTATTCGGGAAATCCATCCACTTTATGGCCTGATCTCACGCACAAATCTTTCCCCATTTTAATCCCGAAGAAAGATGGACTGCATAGAATTAACAGAATCTATATACTACGCTAGTTCATAAAAACTGCAAACAACTTGTGCTACAGCTTTCGCAGCCACGAGCAGGCTGTCTTCATCTATATCAAACTTGGGATTATGGTTGAAATAAATTTTTTCTGCTCCTTTTGGCTGGCAACCAATATAAAAGAAACAACCCGGAATTTTTTCCAGGTAGTAGGAAAAGTCTTCCGACCCTGAAAACATAGGAAACTCAACGACTTGCTTGATATCCGGATCATGCATACTTTCAAGACTAGCCCGAACCGCTGCCGTAATCTGAAGGTCATTGTATAATGGCGGATAATCGGCATTATAGGTGAGCTCACATTGAACACCAAACTCTGCTTCGATGCCGTTGACAATGCGATGAACTTCTTTGTCGATTAACTGCTGGGTCTTAGTTGTCATGTAACGCACATCGCCTTCCAGTTCTACACGTTCCTTAATGACATTGGAGGAACCCCGGCCATCAAAAGAGCCGATGGTAATCACACCGACATCAAAAGGATTTAGCCTACGGCTGACAATAGTTTGAATGGCTGTGACAAAATAGCATCCGGCAACAATTGCATCATTTGCCAAGTGTGGTGAGGAACCATGACCGCCCACACCTTGTATGCTTAATTTAAAGCTGGTTCTACCCGCCATCGCGTAGCCGCTGCGATATCCAACATAACCTGCCAGATGCGTTGGAAATAAGTGAATACCAAAAACAGCATCTAAGCCGTCTAGTAATCCGGAATCAACAATGCCTTTGGCTCCGCCAGGCGGGGTTTCTTCGGCAGGTTGATGAATAATCTTGATCGTTCCCGGAATTGATGCTTTTAGCTGAATGAGGCAATCGGCAAGAACTAACAAATAAGCGGTATGTCCATCGTGCCCGCAGGCATGCATGACTCCGTGGTTTCTCGATTTAAACGGGACATCCGTTTCTTCAACAATAGGGACTGCATCAAAATCAGCCCGCAGTCCAATTGTTTTGCCGGGCCTCCCCCCTTTAATAGTCACGATGATACCAAATGCGTTCCCTACATTGGATTGGATTTCTACATCTTTCCCTTTATAAAAATCCAAAATATATTGCGCCGTTTTTTCTTCTTTAAAAGATACCTCGGGATGCTCATGCAAATAACGGCGGATCTGAATTATTTCTGCTTTACGAACTTCTAACATTTCCAGTAATTTCTTTCTCATCTTCACTACCGTCTTTTACCTGATTATCTGGCTATTATCAAGCTCTATCGAGGTAAAGGGCCTCACTCTATAAAAAGTTACATTAATTGCCACACGAAATGATCCTCCTATGAACTCGCCATGCGGTTAACTTAATAGCTACATTTAACATTCCCAATGAAATATCCAAATATGATTGAAGTGCCTGAACAACACTTAGTATACTTGCCAGCAGTATCAGAAACTGGGGGGTAACTGGTATTGGCGATCCGCACTAGTCTCAATCCACAATTTTATTAAAGCAAACATCTACGTGAGTCATTCACTTAGAGGATTCATCGGAATGGCGATTATATAATAGTGGGTACTAACATATATTCTTGATTATTTAATCTTGAAACCATCTTGAATTTGACGCATAACGGACCCAATACTACTATGAAGCGCCCATGTAACCTGACCATCCAATGGAGTTTTATCCTGATTGATAACTAATACCTTAGCTCCATTTTGCAACGCCAATTGGGGACAAAAATTAGCTGGTGAAACTGCTAATGACGAACCCAATACAACGAAAAAATCTGCTTCTTTACTTATAGCCATAGCTTTTTCCCAAGCCAAAGTTGGTAATTGTTCCCCAAACATTACTACTTCCGGTCTTAAAAATCCGTTACATGTAGGGCAGTAACATTCTTTCCCATATTGATATGTCCCAGAGATGTAATCTTGTTCCAAATTTTCTCTGCTTGGAACCATGGTACGAGCATCGAAGATAGACTTGCAATTCATGCATCGAACCGTCCGCAGGGATCCATGCAGCTCTATCACCTTTTTTGAACCTGCCTTTTGGTGCAATCCATCAACATTTTGCGTGATAATTTGACTAATATATCCTGTCTTTTCAAGAGCAGCTAGAGCCAAATGTCCATCATTCGGCTGAGCTAAAAGTAATTGGGATATCCTCCACTGGTAAAAGAAATAGAAATCATTGGGCTGCTTTCGCAATGCCTCGATGGTAGCCAAACTCTCTGGCCGGGCTTTCCAGAGACCATTCTGAGAGCGAAAATCTGGCAATCCTGACTCCGTACTCATTCCCGCCCCCGTAAATATGACAGTTTTTTTCGATGCTTTCCAAGCTGTAACGATTTCGTTAATAATCCTTGTCATTTATATCACTCCATAAAAAGTATCTATGTGACTTTTGCTGACATACAACTTTATAACTAACTTAAGCTTATTAGCAATTAGGCTGTTCATTAGGTGGTAGAAACGATCCAACTATCTTATTATACGTGGTTTTTAACGCAAATAGTTTTTCCAATGCTTCTTCAAATCGCATATGTTAAGTTACTTTTATACCGTCGCTTATTATAATCACCGATACATTACCATTGAGACGATGGGGACCGTTCTTTTTGACAACTTTGTGACAAAAAAGGAACGTCCCCAACTGTCACTTTTTGACAACTTTGTGACAAAAAAGGAACGTCCCCAACTGTCACCAACTGTCATTCATAGAATCCTTTAGAGCCCTTTTTTCGCCATTACCAATGGTACGGTTCACCCCGGCTAATCTTGAACGTAAATGTACCTATATTAGACTGGCATAGGGTAGACGTTGGGGACGTCAGGCTGTGCGAAAACAATCATAAATCAGCCTGGCAAAGTCCAATAACTATAGAAAAATCAGGCTTTGAGATGAGTTTATGTCGCGCTATGTGACCAATAACACGGACAGAAACCAAATTAATCTGATACCATCGCTTGACGAAATGATAAGCCACGATAATCCAGCCCGTGTAATTGATCTCTTCGCTGATAGCTTAGATTTTAATCAAATGGGCTTTCGCTATGCTATGCCCAAAGCAGTCGGACGCAAACCATATAACCCAGCCTACATGCTTAAATCATATCTTTATGGCTATTTTAGGACATCGGGGACGTTCCTAGTTT
>JAAYSF010000060.1 GCA_012523975.1 Veillonellaceae bacterium | reverse complement strand
TTCTGGCATAGCAAGTATCGGTATCATACTAATGAAACGGTGTCCCTGTCCCCGTGTTTCCCACCCGCAAAAGAGTAAGGTGCGCTTGATATGCGCACCTTTTTTACATTAGTACAGTTTTTCTAATACCTCATCAGTCATCGCGAAGCTGTGTTCGGGACCAGGAAATTGACGGCTTTTCACTTCGGCGATGTATTCTTGCACTGCGGCAGTAATTTCGGTATGGAGTGTACGGTATGGCTTGACAAACTTAGGTTTAAACCCGGGTAATAGGCCGAGTACATCATGGATTACCAGCACTTGGCCGTCACAACCGTTGCCGGCGCCGATACCGATGGTCGGAATGGACAGGGCTTGAGTGACTTTGGTAGCCAGCGGCGCCGGTACGCACTCGAGCACTACTGCAAAGGCACCGGCTGCTTCCAGAGCGCGGGCATCATCGATCAGTTTCTGCGCGGCAGCGACATCTTTTCCTTGTACCTTGAAACCGCCCAGTTGGTTAACTGATTGCGGCGTCAATCCCAAATGTCCTACTACCGGGATGCCGGCGTCAGTCATTGCCTTTACAGCAGGCGCAATTTCTTTGCCGCCTTCTAACTTTACAGCCTGTGCAGGGGTTTCCTTCAGAAAACGGCCGGCGTTGCGCAGCGCCTCCTCAACTGATACCTGATAGCTCATAAACGGCATATCGGCGACAACCATAGAACGGCTGGCGCCACGGCAAACCGCGCGGGTATGGTGCAGCATATCTTCCATCGTTACCGGCAATGTAGAATCATAACCCAGCATGGTATTGCCTAAAGAGTCGCCGACCAATAACATGTCCACGCCAGCCTCATCCAGTAGTCGGGCAAATGCGGCGTCATAAGCTGTCAGCATGGTAATAACTTCACCTTTGGACTTTTTTTCCCGAATAGTAGCAGTAGTAATTCGTTTGTTTGACATTATTTAACCTCCTATTTAGTCTCTTTAAATGTAGACGCACCCAGTAGTTGAGCGATGGTTTCTCGCTGAGATAGCGGGATGCGGTTGCCAACCAATTTTAATGTTTCCTGCCCCAAAATCTGATAAACTGTCTTGAAATCCTCTGGCAGAGCCTGGAGGTGCCGTGCCACAGTGGACGAATCGCCACGGACAATCGGACCGGTAAGAGCGGAGGCAGTTCCCTGCTGTGCCACATTACGAAGTGTTCCCTTAACCAATGGCAGCAGGGATTGCAACGCTGCACTCTCATCACTGGTCCAGCGCATCAGCAGTTTTTCCGCCGTATGCAGTAGCGCCACCAAATAGTTTGAAGCAATACAAGCGGCGGCATGATACAGAACCCGTTCTTCCGGCGGCACCCGCAGTATTGTTCCGCCAAGGTCATTTACCAGTCGGCTGGCAGCGTCAACTGCAGCGGCGTCACCATCGATAGCAAAGGGGCTGCCCGGAATATTCTTTCGCGCAGTTTCCCTATCGGCGAAGCTTTGCAGTGGATGCATCGAGCCGACCGCAACTCCAAATTGGCGGGCCGGTGCCAATGCTTCGCCTGCTAATACGCCGCTAGTGTGCAAGAGAACTTGTCCAAGCCGCAAGCGCTTGCCGGCAATGAGTTCATCCAGTACCACAGGCAGAATCCGGTCAGGAACAGTGAGCAGGATTAAATCAGCTTGGGCAGCTGCTTCGACATTATCAAAACAGACCGGAAGCGCGGTTGCCTTAGATATAGCTGCGAGCGTTTCCTGGCTTCTGGCGGTTATTGCTACTACCGGGTAGCCGCAGTCGTTCACTAGGCCAGCTAGCGCGCCACCCAGCCGCCCGCCCCCCAAAATAGCGATAGACGGTTTTGACATGGTAAAACCTCCTAAATAAGAAAACGCCTTTCTAGCCGAGGCCGAAAGGCGTTGAAAACAAAGATAAAGCAGAATGAACCGCATTATCCTATGCTAAAGCAAGCGTACTTTGCACGTTTTCTGAACCCTTCCGTCTCGGTCTATTAACGATCCAAGCGGTCGCTCAAAAAGGCAATTCAGTTTTGTTGGACTGTTAGAAGAGGTCGTACAGCTCTCGGAAGATGCCGCAACCTTTCAATGCATTGATCATAGCACAGACTAATCTGGTCTACAAGTAGCCAAATCCAATAAAATATGACGAAACTGGAGAAGCTTCTGATGTGATAATTAAAGCCCCTCATAATCGCTCGTCATACATCATGCTACTCTTCTTCTCTGAAAATAGAAAAACTCCTGCCAGTAACCCGCTACATTTTGTCTGATTACTCAATGGACTTGTACGAGACATGAGATACAAGGGGACGGTGGATGTGTCCACAATTGTTTCGATGTCTTTGCTGCTAATATTAACTGTTTGTCAGGACAGTACCACCGTCCCCCTGTCTTTCGGTGATTTTGGATGTATTTTTTTGCAACTTTTACTTGTATTTATGTTAAAATAGCGGAGTGGATAATTGCAGGTGTGTGAAAAGAGGAAGAATCAATCATGACAGCTTGGAATGTATTTGAGTTTATGGGAATAGCGGCTTTTGCCGTTTCCGGTGCATTAACCGGAATACAAAAAAGATTAGACGTCTTTGGCGTATTAGTATTAGCCATAATTACGGCGATTGGCGGCGGGATAATGCGGGACGTTATTATTGGAAATACACCGCCGTTAACATTTCGAGACCCTACTTTTTTTATTATTAGTTCGGGAGTTACGATTGTTGTTTTTTTTACTTACCGATGGTTAGAGAATTACAAAGATACTATTCAAATCTTTGATGCCATCGGGCTAGGTGCGTTTACGGCTACCAGTGCAAAACTGGCGCTCCAACACAATTTAGATTCTCTAGTTATTATAACTACGGTTTCTGTGATTACGGGAATCGGTGGCAGTGTTATCCGCGACGTGATTGTCAAGGAAATTCCTTATGTATTTCGGCAGGAAGTTTATGCAATAACTACTATAATGGGGGCTATCGTCTTTTATTACTCCCAGATGTACTTTGCCGGGCCTATACCTTTATATCTTGCTTTTGCTATTACAACGGGATTGCGGCTATGCTGCATCAAGTATGGCTGGAACTTTCCGGTTATCGGCAAAAACCAGATTAAGCAATGATCGTCTGCCAGGAATAAGTCATTAAATTTTGCTGCGATGAATGCAGCTGTTTGTCAAGACAGCACCACCGTCCCCTTGTCTT
>JAAYSF010000059.1 GCA_012523975.1 Veillonellaceae bacterium | reverse complement strand
TTTGAACTGGGGAATAAAGGTTTTGCAGACCTCTGCCTTACCACTTGGCTATGCCGCCGTATAATGGAGCGGAAAACGAGATTCGAACTCGCGACCCTCGCCTTGGCAAGGCGATGCTCTACCACTGAGCTACTTCCGCATATGTGGTGCCTCAGGGCAGAATCGAACTGCCGACACGAGGATTTTCAGTCCTCTGCTCTACCGACTGAGCTACCGAGGCAAATAAATGGCGACCCGGAAGGGACTTGAACCCTCGATCTCCGCCGTGACAGGGCGGCATGTTAACCACTACACCACCGGGCCGAATCATAAATCGCATAATCTATTTTATTAGATATTACGACATATGTCAAGGCTCTTAAAGTTTTAATTATTACCAATTTTGCTTAACGACGTTGTTAATTATAACATATAGTGATTTATTGTCAATAGCTTTTGTCAATTAATTATTGTTAATAATCTTGTCAATAGTCTCCATTACTTGGCTCGCATCAAAAGGTTTAACGATAAAGTCTGAAGCCCCTGCTTTTAATGCCTCAGTAATCACCGCACGCTGCCCGATAGCAGTTACCATAATTATACGAACCAAGGGATTCTCCTCGTGAATAATCTTAACAGCCTCAATACCGTCCATTTTTGGCATTGTTATGTCCATTGTAATTAAGTCAGGCTTAAATTGCCGGAAGAGTTGGACAGCTTGCCTGCCGTCACCTGCCTCAGCAATAACTTCATGACCATTTTCAATTAATATTCTCTTTAACATCATCCGCATAAAAGCAGAATCATCACAAACGAGTATTCGTGCCACCGGCTAGGACTCCCTTCAACATAATCCCGCTTTTATATATAGCTCATAAAAATGATGTGTTGGTCCAACGCCTTGGCCAAGTCTGAAGCCATGTGTAATTGCCATAGTTATGAATTTTTTTGCGGCCGCGACCGCATCGTTTATAGACAAACCTTTGGCCAAACCAGCGGCAATAGCTGAAGAAAATGTGCATCCAGTGCCATGCGTGTGAATAGTATCAATACGTTCGTTGGCAAAGACAATAAACTCTTGTCCGTCATACAACAAATCGCAGGCGTTGCCTACTAAGTGACCGCCTTTTACTACAACATATTGAGCCCCCATATTTTTTATGGCTTCAGCCGCTCTTTTCATATCATTCTGGTCTTCTACCGAGAAACCTACAATTTCGGAAGCCTCATACAAATTAGGCGTCACTACTAGCGACATCGGCAGTAGAACCTTCTTGAGCACATCAACCGCTTCTGGTTTAAGAAGATGGCTGCCGCTTTTTGAAATCATTACTGTGTCTAGTACTATATTTTTAGCAGCATTGCGCTGTAATGATTCAGCTACTGCTTCTATAATATCCGGGCTAGCCAACATACCAATTTTCACTGCATCAACAGTAATATCATCATATACAGCATTAATCTGATCGCGGATTATTTCAGCGTCAAGTTCCCGTATATTTGTAACTCCACAAGTATTTTGCGCCGTTATTGCAGTAATTGCACTCATCCCGAAAACGCCGCAAGCGGAAAATGTTTTAAGATCAGCCTGAATTCCAGCCCCACCACTTGAATCAGAGCCGGCAATAGTTAAAGCAGTTTTCAATTTATTAACCTCCAAACTAGTTAGGATCATACACTGTTATACACTCTAGTGTTTGTACCAGCTTTTCTTTAAGTTTTCCTTCAAGTTCATCTAGTGTTTTTGAGTCAAAATCCGCAATCATTCGAGGCGTACGTTTCACCTTAACTTCACCAAAAAATTCGTCGCGGAAAATATTATAATAGATAATTAAATTACTTTCTGAAACAAAATCACAATAATCCACTAAAATATATGACCCATTAATAACCTTAACGGGTTCGTTTGGGGCGATAAACAACGTAAACTTCCCGATTTTGTCAGGCAGCTGCTGGGCAAAAGGCCATTCAATAATTTTCTTTTCCCGCACAATACAATCTATATTATTAATATTAAAGTAAGCTAAATCCTTCAATGTGCTTTCAAGTTTTTCTTTTAACACCTTTTCAAGAACATCTCGACTGCTAACGATAAATCTTATATCACAAAACTCCGTCAAGCCAATAATGACTCGGGCAATAAATTCTTTGGTCGCCCCATCATATAAAACTGAAAAGTTTCTTTTGTTTTCTTCATTATGGTATCTAAAAATCAGATATTTATTATCTGTTTCTTCGAACTGTTTTTCAAGTATGAATCCGTATAGTTCATGCTTCAATTCATCTATAAAAGTCCATGCTGCTAACTCTTCAATAATCTTTTCCATAGTGTCACTCCCATATAAGATATTCTTTGTTCAGTCATAAAAACCTTCAAGCTAAGTAACCAATTATAGATAAGACGAATATACTGCAATAGTTTCAAAAAGCTTGAGGAGGGATAACATGAAGAGGAGCTATTTATGGGCTAAAATTGCAGTGTTAATGGTCGTGATATTTTTAGTTTCGGCCTGCGGCCAAGGGCCTACTACACAGTCAACAGCGCCGCAGAAAGGACCAGCCTGGGCGTTTAATTTGACTCCGCTTCCACACGAAGTTGTTGTTAATGTAGGCATGAAACAAGTTATTTCTGATGCCGGCATTTTAATCGGTATGGCAAAAGGTTATTATAAGGACCTCGGAATTAAAATTGAGCCAATTCAGTTTAATTCTGGACAAGAAATGATAAACCAACTGGCTGCAGGTCAGCTTGACGTTGGCGCTACAGTAACTGCTTCCGGACTATTTAATGCTATGTCTCGTGACATACCTGTCAAAATTGTTGCTGACAAAGGTATAAACGTAGCCGGCAAAGGCTATTACAGGTTAGTTGTAAGACAAGATTTGGCTGAGACAATTAAAGATTATAAAGATCTACAAGGAAAAAGAATTGCCATTGTAGGAACGGCTTCACTTGATGAGATCGCATTAGTAAGAGTCCTTGAAAAAGGCGGCTTAACTATAAAAGATGTTGATGTACAAGTTATCCGTGCATTTCCTGACATGCTTGTCTCTCTTGGCAACAAGAGCATTGATGCTGCTATGGTAATAGAGCCTTTTGTTACTTTTGGGATCGAGAAAGGCGTTGCTGATCCTTGGAAAGATCCAGCCGAGTACGATCCCGATGCGCAAACCGCATTACTAGTATTTGGAACAAGTATGACTAAGAACCCCGAAGTAGCTAATAGATTTATGACTGCCTATGTAAAATCCCTGCGTGATTATAACGATGCGTTCTTTAAAAACAAAAACAAAAAAGAGATAATAGATATTTTGTGCAAGTTATCAGTTACAAAAGACCCCGGTTTATATGAAAAAATGTTTCCGACTGGCCTAAATCCAGATGGTTATGTAAGAATGAAGGGAATCGAAATGGATTTGGCTTGGTATAAAGAAAATAATCTGCTAAAGTCTAATCTTTCATTAAACGATGTGGTAGATAACCAATACGTCGATTTTGCGCTTAAAACCCTAGGCAAGTATCAATAATTAATCCAGGAGGCAAGCGCATGTTTAAATCAACCAATAATTTTTTAATCAAAATTTTATCAATCCTGTCACCATTGACTCTACTATTAATCTGGGAAATTTTAGCCAAAATGAGCATTATCGACGTTCGACTGCTTTCGAGCCCTTCACTTATTATTCAATCATTTTTCCCATTGTTGTTATCAGGCGAACTACTGTATAACACTTTCGTTAGTGTGCAAAGGGTTATTTGGGGCTTTTTAGTAGGGGCTGTGCCTGGCGTTATACTTGGAATCAGTATGGGTTTATCTCCATTAGTGCGCTCAGCGATTGAACCAATGATCGCTGCAACTTATCCAATTCCAAAATTGGCGCTAATGCCGTTAATCTTGCTGATCTTTGGCCTTGGAGAAACATCTAAAATATTTACAATTGCTATTGGTGTATTTTACTTAGTAGTTATAAACACAATGGCAGGAGTGTTAAGTATCGATAAAATTTATCTCGATGTAGCTAAAAATTTCGGAGCGAGCCGTAAAAACTTCTACCTAACCATTGCTTTACCCGGCGCACTGCCAATGATTTTTGCTGGATTAAAGCTAGGTATGGGCATGGCGTTAATACTAATCGTAGCCGCGGAACTTTCTGCCGCCAAAGCCGGTGTTGGTTGGATGATATGGAGAGCTTACGATATGTTCGATATTGAGCAAATGTTTGTCGCCTTAATAATGCTATCCGTGTTGGGTTATATTTTCTCCTTGCTGCTTGACGCTATCGAGAATTGGGCACTCCCTTGGAAACAACAATGCCGCTAGGAGGTGCATAAATTGGCATATGAAAATGACAGTATAACTATCACCAACGTGAATAAACACTTCTCGACCCCTAGTGGCCAGGTAACTGCGCTTCACGACATAAATCTCTCTATCGGTGACGGCGAATTTTTCTGCATTGTAGGCCCAAGCGGTTGCGGCAAAACAACATTGCTGCGCATCCTTGCAGGTTTAGAGGATGCATCCAACGGTCAAATATCGATTAAATCAACAAATACTGACAGACCGGTTAATTCAATGGTATTCCAAGAGCAGTCCGTCCTCCCCTGGATGACTGTTCGTGATAATGTTGCGTTCGGTCTTCGAATGCGAAATATCCCTAAAAAAACTCGTAATGAAATCGCCGATCATTACATAGAGATGATTGGTCTAAGCAAATTTGCCAACTCATATCCTTGTCAGCTTTCTGGTGGTATGAAACAAAGGGTTAGCGTAGCTCGCGCCTTTGCTAACGATCCGGAAATCTTGTTAATGGATGAGCCATTTGGGGCGCTAGACGAACAGAACCGTATCCTCCTTCAGCAGGAACTGCTACGAATCTGGGAAATGACGAAAAAAACAACAGTCTTTATTACTCATAGTATCGATGAGGCACTCTGCTTGAGTGATCGAGTTATGATTATGACCGCGCATCCAGGTACGGTTAAAATGATTATTGA
Organism: Veillonellaceae bacterium; assembly: GCA_012523975.1. Taxonomy (NCBI): domain Bacteria; kingdom Bacillati; phylum Bacillota; class Negativicutes; order Veillonellales; family Veillonellaceae; species Veillonellaceae bacterium. The sequence continues at coordinate 20,960 of JAAYSF010000059.1, read as the reverse complement.
TATCGATCTGCCCCGCCCCCGCGAAATAGCTAGCATACGCACCACCATACACTATAATGAGCTATATAAAAAAATCTGGCTTAGTCTGAGAGAAGAAGTTATTAAAGGTAAAGAAAACGAATTAAATCTATAAAAATAAAGAATGAACATGGCCATTAAATTTGCCATGTTCATTCTTTAAAAACTTTCCTTTAAATTTCGCACGCTAATAAATAAACCCCTCCTACATGAGGTATAAACTCGTTTGGGTTAAGTTCAACGTGTTTAACTTTTTTAAAACCATTCTTAGCGTAAACCTTCAACGCCGTTTCGTTATCTGCCATAACCAGTAAACTAAGCACATTATAGCCAAGCGCTTTGGCTTTTTTCTTGGTAATTGTAATGAGCTCAGTGCCTATCCCAAAACCGCGAAAATCTTCATCAACATAGACTGCACTAAGGTAGTAACTATCTTCTACCCGCGTACAAAAAAAGTCCCTTACTGCATCAAGACGTTCCTTAGGAAAAAATGCCTCCATTTCAGGGTCAATACAATGGAAATTAGCTGGATAAGAACTTACAAGGCCTATAACTTGATTGTCATGCTCAGCGACAGTTATGCTGCTATAGGAATCATATCTTCCACCCTCAGCCAAGAATCCAGCAACTAGTTCAACAGTACTTTGGCCAGGTAATAAGTCATGATATAAAAAATCTAAAATCCCGCCAGCTGTTTTATTTATTCCTTCTGCTAAAACTACACATTCTTCAGCGCGCGCTGTGCGATATAAGACTTCCATGTTGCCTCCTAATGTGATTTCTTTATATATTATGCCCAGATAGCTAAAAAATCCCGAATTTGGCTTCGATTATGCAGAACAAACACCGATATAACGAACATATTTTATAATTTTATTGAATACCAAAATAGCTCCCACATCGTGAGAGCTATTAGCAAATCTACCAACTAATTTAATGGCAGGGGCAGTAGGACTTGAACCCACAACCAACGGTTTTGGAGACCGCTACTCTACCAATTGAGCTATACCCCTGTTTGGAGCGGAAAACGAGATTCGAACTCGCGACCCTCGCCTTGGCAAGGCGAGGCTCTACCACTGAGCTACTTCCGCACAGCAAGAAGACAACCCCCTTGCAGGATACTATTTTATCAGATGATTTAATTTTTTTCAAGCATTATTTTATGTTTCGGCTGCCGCGCTTAGTTACGGGAATGCCTTGAGAACAAAGGGGGCAATTTTCTTGGGAGTAGGTATCTACTTTTAAATGAAGCAACGCTTTAGCCGGCACTCCAAAATCAGCCTTTCCGCCGCTTCTATCAACTAGAATCCCAACACCAACTGGGATGCCTCCATGTTCAATTACAACATCGATGACTTCCTTAACAGAACCTCCGGTTGTTACGATATCCTCTACAACCAGCACACGTTCGCCTGGCTTAATTACAAAACCTCTTCTCAATGTCATTTTACCATTTTCGCGTTCGGTAAAAATTGCCCGTGTCCCTAAGCTTTTACCCACTTCATGGGCAAGCAAAATACCTCCAGTTACAGGCCCTACCACTAATTCCACATTATCATTGGCAAATTTTGCTGCCAGAGCCCCACAAAGCTGGGCGGTATACTCGGGATACTGTAGCACTTGAAATTTTTCTACATATAAGGGGCTATGCAAACCGGAAGTCAATAAAAAATGGCCTTCCAGGATAGCACCAGTCGCCAACAATAATTGTCTTACATCAGATTCAGTCATGATATCGCCCTCATTTCTGTCAAAATACTTTCTACTGCGGCACGCGGATCCTCCGACGCAGTAACAGGGCGCCCTACGACTAAATGCGTAGCGCCTGACATCAAAGCTTGTTTAGGTGTTGAGATACGATTTTGATCGTTCACGGATGAGCCCTCCGGCCTAATGCCCGGTGTAACTATAAGAAATTCCTTACCTAATCCCGCACTTATAGCAGCAGCCTCTCGCGGCGATGCTACAACACCATCTATACCGGATTGTTTAGCTATTTTAGCTAAGTATATGACCTGGTCGTCGATACTAAACTTGGAGTTTAAGGATGCCCACTCCTGCTCGCTAAAACTAGTCAATACTGTTACAGCAATTAGTTTCGGACGGGCTAGTCCCCGCTTATAGGCTTCTTCGCCAACGGCTTCTGCAGCGACTTTCATCATGATTGCGCCGCCAGAGGCATGTACATTAAGCATTGATACGCCTAATCGGGTGAGCGCGGCAGCGCTTTTGGCGACTGTATTTGGTATATCGTACAACTTTAAATCTAAGAATACATTCTTATTTCTTTCACGCAAAAAACTTATTATTTGGCCGCCGGTACTATAAAACAACTCCATACCAACTTTATAATAACTGATACTATCATCTAACTGAACAATAAGTTTTTTTACTTGACTTATTTCTGAATAATCCAAGGCTATTATCAAACGATTATCTGCCACATAGTCACCTCCATACTATTCCGTCTTTAACTTTCCAACAATATCTGTTATATTGTCAATGCTATTTTCACTTAGATATTGCTCAATCCCGTCCGCTATTTCAACTGCAGCACGTGGATTAATGAAATTCGCCGTTCCCACCGAAACTGCGCTTGCACCTGCTAGCAGGAATTCGATTGCATCCTCTGCCGACATAATGCCACCCATTCCAATAACCGGAACCTTTACAGCCGATGCCACTTGCCAAACCATCCTCAGAGCAACCGGCTTGACAGCAGGACCAGATAAGCCACCTACTACGTTACCAAGGATCGGCCGCCAAGTCTTAATATCAATAGCCATTCCCATTAGTGTATTAATTAAAGAGATGGCATCAGCTCCCGCAGATTCAACAGCCTTGGCCATTTCAACGATATCTGTTACATTGGGAGACAACTTAGCTATGACCGGAAGTCTGCTATACCTTTTAACTTGGCTTATCACAGCTGCCGCAGTATGCGGATTGGTACCGAAAGCTATTCCGCCTTGTTTTACATTAGGGCAGGATATATTCACCTCAAGACCGGATAACTTAGGAACGTTAAGTCTTGAGGCCAATTCACCATATTCCTCAACAGTTTTCCCGGCAATATTAACAATTACAGGTGTATCATAGGCGGCCAACTTAGGTAATATTGCGCTGATAAAATTATCAATACCCGGATTCTCTAGGCCAATTGAATTCAACATACCTGCCGGAGTTTCAGCTATTCTAGTACCTTTATTACCAGTACAGGGTAATAAAGTAGTTCCCTTTACAACAATAGCCCCAACTTTGTTTAAATCCAGCAGATCTGCAAATTCCAAACCAAACCCGAAGGTGCCTGAGCCAGTCATTACCGGTGTCTTCATTTGTATACCTGCGATACTAACTCCGATATTTACCATACTACCTCCTTTGCCCAAAACACCGGACCATCAGCACATATCTTTTTGCGCGTTCCGTCAGTTGCTTGGCAAGTGCATGATAGACATGCTCCTAGCCCACAGGCCATGTGCTCTTCAAGAGATACTTGGCAAGGTATGCCGGCGTCTCGAACTTTATCTACTACCCCTTTAAGCATAAGCTTAGGGCCACATGCATACACCATATCAAATTTTTCGGCCAATAATTCTGGCAAAGCATCAATCGTAGTCCCGCGCATCCCTATAGAACCATCATCAGTTGTTAGAACAATCCGCTCACAACTTGCCGTAAAGAACCTCCGCCAAAAAAGCTCAGTTTCAGTCCGCCCGCCTATCAGCACTTGACTTGGGCGGGGATACAACCTCTCAGCCAGAAACAATAGTGGTGCTATACCCATACCGCCCCCAATAAGGAGCGGGCGTTTTCCATTTAATTCGAAACCCCTCCCTAGCGGCCCCAAACAATTCACAACATCGTTTTCTTTTAACTGAGCCATCATTTCAGTCCCACGCCCTACTATCCTATAAAAAATGGTTAGAGCATTGTCTTTTAGGCTTACAGATCCGATACTAAAGGGTCTCCGCAAAAGCGGGTCACTACTCGCTGATACCTTAAGATGCACAAATTGACCTGGTCTAGCCTGCGATACAATATTGGGCGCATAAAGAATAAGTTTCCTTATATTTGGACTTACTTCCATATTAGAGATAACTGCTGTATTTTCCAAGGTTTTAGGCAAGCTCATCCCCCCCGCCAACATAATCCTGGATTGCGAGTGTATAAACAAGGCGACGTTTACGGATAAATGATAGCACATTGCAAACCGCTTGAGCAGTATCCATAGATGTCAGACAGGGAATTGCGTGCTCGACGGTAGCCCGGCGAATCTTATAGCCGTCCCGCTGCGGTTCCCGGCCCATCGTCAAAGTATTAATAACCATATTGATTCGACCGGTCTTTATCAACTTGATAATATCATTTTTATTATCATCGACTTTCTCAACCTTCTCGACCTCTAGACCTAGCTTACTTAGATAATTGGCTGTGCCGGCGGTAGCGACAATCTTAAAACCAAGTTCTTTGAATTGTTTTGCCAATACAGCCGCTTCGGCCTTATCTTTGTCTGCAACAGTAACCAAGACGGTACCATCGGAAGGTATACTTATGCCTGAAGCTATAATAGCCTTATAAAGCGCTCTATCATAATGGTAGTCTATCCCCATGACCTCACCGGTTGATTTCATTTCCGGCCCTAGCGATATATCTACTTGCTGCATCTTGGCGAAAGAGAACACCGGTGCTTTAACAGCTATATACGGTTTTGATGGAACAAGACCAGGCTTATAGCCTAACGCATTAAGCGTTTCGCCCATAGAAACTTTTGTTGCTATGTTAACCATTGGGATATTAGTAACTTTGCTAAGGAAAGGTACTGTCCGGCTGGAACGAGGATTTACTTCAATAACATAAACTGCTTCATTAACTACCACGTACTGAATATTGACAAGCCCCTTTACATTAAGCCCTAACGCCAGACGTTTAGTATAATCAACAATGGTGTCGACAACTACTCTGGAAAGCGACTGAGGAGGATAAACAGCAATACTATCGCCGGAATGAACCCCCGCCCTTTCTATATGCTCCATAATACCGGGGATTACGACATCTTTGCCGTCAGCTATAGCATCTACCTCAACCTCCGTACCTTGCATATAACGGTCAACCAGTACCGGATGCTCAGGCGAAGCTTTTACAGCGCGCTGCATATAGTCCTTTAACTCAGTTTCGTTATAGACTATTTCCATTGCCCTGCCACCTAGAACATATGACGGTCTTACCACTACCGGATAGCCAATTTTTTCAGCTTCAACTACAGCTGCATCAGCGCTGGTAACAGTAGTTCCTTTCGGTCTTGGAATACCCAATTCTTCTAGAAGTTGATCAAATTTCTCCCTGTCTTCGGCATCATCAATACTCTCGACACTGGTACCCATAATTTTAACCCCTGCTTTTGCCAAAGGCCCGGCTAGATTTATAGCAGTTTGTCCGCCAAACTGAACAATAACCCCTTCTGGCTGCTCCTTATCAATTACATTTAAAACATCTTCAATCGTAAGCGGTTCAAAATATAATCTGTCCGAAGTGTCAAAATCAGTGCTGACGGTTTCTGGATTATTGTTGATAATTATCGACTCGAAACCTAAATCTTTTAATGCCCAAACCGAATGCACCGAGCAATAATCGAACTCGATTCCTTGACCGATTCTGATTGGCCCCGACCCAAGCACAAGCACTTTACGACGGTCAGTTACTTCAACCTCGTCCTCCTGCGCATATGTCGAGTAAAAGTAAGGTGTAAGTGCTTCAAATTCAGCAGCACAGGTATCTACCATTTTGTATGAAGGTATAATTTTGTTGTTAGTTCGCAAAACCCTTATCTCGTCAGCCGGCTTACCGCTAAAGCCTGCTATCGTCTTGTCTGTGAAACCAAACCTCTTTGCTGTCCTTAAAAGCTCAACATCCAAATCCTGGACCGCTAAGCTCTGTTCAATTTTTATAATGTTTAGGATTTTGTTCAAGAAAAATAGGTCAATCTTGGTGATTTCGTGGATATCTTCAACACTTATTCCCCGCCGAAGCGCCTCTGCTATAACAAATAACCGTTCGTCATCTGCAAGTTTCAAACTTTCATGTATTTCTTCGGTAGTTTGCTTCGCAAGTTCTTCGATATACAAGTGATTTAAGCCAATTTCCAGTGACCGCACAGCTTTTAGTAAAGCCCCCTCAAAGGTGCGTTCAATTGACATTACTTCGCCGGTAGCTTTCATTTGGGTACCAAGTATTTTATCAGCTAAGACAAATTTATCAAACGGCCAGCGAGGAAACTTGACTACCAGATAATCCAGAGCGGGTTCAAAGCACGCCATTGTTTTTCCGGTAACGGCATTTGTTATCTCATCGAGATGATATCCAATTGCAATCTTAGTCGCTACTTTGGCAATAGGGTAGCCTGTGGCCTTTGACGCCAGCGCGCTTGAACGGCTTACCCTTGGATTTACTTCAATCACGTAGTAACTGTTACTTTTAGGATCAAGCGCATACTGCGCATTACAGCCGCCTTCTATACCTAGCGCTCTGATAATACGTAGCGATGCGCTGCGGAGCATCTGATATTCATAATCAGTAAGTGTTTGAGAAGGGGCTACAACAATACTGTCGCCAGTGTGTATTCCGACCGGGTCGAAATTTTCCATGTTACAAACAGTGATACAGTTGTCGTTAGCATCGCGCATAACCTCATACTCAATTTCTTTCCAGCCGGCGACACTACGTTCAATTAAAACCTGCCCAATCAAACTATATTTTAAGCCGCGCGTTACAACACTTATTAACTCCGCCTCATCATTTACAATACCACCACCAGTTCCGCCTAACGTATAAGCTGGCCGAACTATAAGGGGATAGCCGATTTCATGTGCAAATTTGATTGCACTCTCGACATCTTCAACAATCGTACTCTCCGGGATAGGCTCCCCAATTTCCTTCATTGTTTCCTTAAACAGCTCACGATCTTCAGATTTCTTTATAGCTTCTAACGAAGTCCCTAGTAACTCAACATTATATTTATCTAAGATGCCGCGTTCAGCTATTTCCACGGCTAAATTTAAACCTGCTTGTCCTCCCATCGTCGCTAGCAATCCGTCCGGGCGTTCCTTGGCGATTACTTCTTCCAAAAATTCCGGAGTCAATGGTTCTATATATACACGATCTGCTACGTTAGCATCAGTCATGATAGTTGCCGGATTACTGTTGACCAAAACTACCTCAAGCCCTTCGTCCTTAAGTGCACGGCAAGCTTGCGTACCGGCATAGTCAAACTCTGCAGCCTGGCCGATAACGATAGGTCCTGAGCCAATAACCATTACCTTACGCAAATATTCTTTTTTCGGCACAGCTACTCCCCCTTATTCTTCATCATGGTCATAAACTCTTCAAATAGATAGACGTTATCGTCCGGACCAGGCGCCGCTTCGGGATGATACTGAACTGAAAATATTGGTAGTACTTTATGACGCATGCCTTCGACAGTTCCATCATTTACCGCCCGATGAGTGATACTAATTTCAGCGGTGTTTAGTGAGTCTTCGCTTACCGCATAGCCATGATTTTGCGAAGTGATATGAACCCGCCCCGTCACAAGATTTTTAACTGGCTGGTTAGAGCCACGATGACCAAACTTTAATTTATAGGTATCACCGCCAAGAGCCAAGGCTAATAATTGATGACCTAAGCAGATGCCGAATATAGGTTTTCTACCAATTAACTGTTTTACTGTGGTCAAAATTTCTGGGACATCCTTAGGGTCTCCCGGACCATTAGACAGAAACACGCCATCCGGGTTTAGCTTTTCAATTGCAGCGGCACTAGTATTGCAGGGAACAACAATTAAATCAAAGCCTTGCTTACTCAGCGAGTTTAGGATATTTCTTTTAATCCCAAAGTCCATTACAACTACCCTCGGCCCAATCCCAGGTATATGATAGGTTTCTGAGGTACTTACTTGTTTAACTACATCACTGGCAATATATCCGGTAATTAAGCTCTCAATTTTCTTAGCGTCAGTATAGGCTGGAACTATAACGCCTTTCATTGCTCCGTTAGACCGAATACGCCGAGTCACTGCCCTGGTATCTACGCCATAGATGCAAGGAATATTCTGTGCTTTCAGGTAAGCCTCAAGCGTGTCTTCCAATTGCCAATTTGTTGGTTTTTCACAAAGCTCACTAATAACGAACCCTTTTACATATGAGTTCCTTGATTGATTAAACATTGCAGCAACCCCATAGTTGCCAATAAGAGGATATGTCATCGTCACAATGTGACCGCAGTACGACGGATCGGTCAGGACCTCTTGATAACCAGTCATACCAGTATTAAAAACAACTTCACCCACAGCTAGAGAGTTAGATATTAATTGCCCATGGAATTCACTGCCGTCTTCAAGAATTAATTTTCCGTTCATTCAATCACCTCTCCATTCCTCATAACGATATGTCCACCCACTATTGCTGCCACCGCTTTTCCTTTTAGTTTACAGCCATCGAATGGTGTGTGTTTTCCTTTAGTATAGAATACCGAGCTATCTACTATCCACTCGCAGTCAGGGTCAATGATCGTTATGTCAGCTTTATTTCCAACCTCTAGTGTTCCACCCTCAATCCCCAAAATACGGGCCGGAGCAACAGACATCTTATAAATAATATCCGCAATCGAAAATCTTCCAGTGTGATACAGACTAGTTAGTACAACCCCCAATGAAGTCTCCAACCCTGCAAAGCCGCTTGGCGCAAACCTAAATTCTCGGTCTTTTTCCTCATACGCATGCGGAGCATGGTCAGATGCTATAACATCTATTGTTCCATCTTTTAGTCCTTCAATCAGAGCTTCTCTATGGTCATCTGATCTTAGCGGCGGATTGACCTTATAGGCCGGATTGAAACCACTTACATCTTCATCGGTTAGAGTAATGTGATGGGGCGTTACTTCTGCAGTCACCCTTACCCCCCTCTGTTTCGCTTGGCGAATCAGTTCAACAGCCCCCTTACTGCTGACATGGGCGATATGAATCGGCGAACATGAATATTCGGCAAGCATGATATCACGAGCAACCGCAATATCTTCAGCAACTGAGGGCCTCCCTTTGAGTCCGATACGCGCAGATACGGCGCCTTCGTGCATAAAACCTTCTCCAGCTAAGGCTTCGTCTTCAGCATGTGATATTATTGCTTTATTAAAAATATTCGTATACTCTAGCGCATTTTTTAGCAGTTGAGCATTTTGGACATAATGACCGTCATCAGATATAGCTACTGCACCTGTTAAAATCATATCACCAATTTCGGCCAATTCTTGTCCTTCCTGACCCTTACTTAGTGCGCCGATTACTCTTACATTGACTTTGCCTTCAGCTTGAGCTCTCTGAATTATCCCGGCTACCAGCATAGAGTTATCTACTACTGGTTTAGTATTCGGCATACAGGCAATTGTAGTAAAACCGCCCGCTGCTGCCGCTCTAGTTCCAGACCCAATATCTTCTTTGGCCTCGAGACCCGGTTCTCGCAAATGGACATGCATATCAATTAAACCTGGGGAAATTATCAAGCTCTTAGCATCATACACTTTTGCATCTGTTGACGACAAATTCTTTCCTATCGCTGTAATCAGGCCACTGTCAATTAAAACATCAGCTATATCATCTAGTTTCTGAAGCGGGCTGATTACTCTGCCGCCTTTAAGCAATAGTTTCAATTTGATTACCCCCTATCAATACTTGGAATAGTACAGCCATCCTTACAGCTAAGCCATTTTGAACCTGTTCTTGTATAGCTGAATGCGTACCGTAAGCAATATCCGGTGCTATCTCTAAGCCTCGATTCATAGGGCCCGGGTGCAACAACAGCGCATCCGGCTTGGCTAACGCCAATCGCTTAGCGTTTACGCCAAAAATTCTTGCATACTCACGAGCCGACGGGAATAGACCCGTCTTCTGTCTTTCCAGTTGGATCCGTAAGACGTTAACAACATCAGCCTCATCAATGGCATCTTCTATTTTATAATGAACCTTAACCCCCATTCTTTCGAAATCGCGGGGAATTAGTGTCTGTGGTCCGGCAACATGCACCTCAGCCCCGAGTTTGTTCAGCCCCCAGATATTCGATCTTGCTACACGACTATGCATAATGTCACCGATAATTGCAACTTTTAAGCCTTTTATTTTCTCTTTGTATTGCTGAATGGTAAATATATCAAGTAAACCTTGAGTCGGGTGCTCATGCGCCCCATCACCAGCATTTACAATGGCCGAGTTTACTATTTTAGCCGCGTAATCTGCAGCGCCTTCTGCCTGGTGCCGCATGACAATAATATCCACGCCCATTGCCTCAACAGTAAGTAGGGTGTCACGCAGACTTTCACCTTTAACAAGACTACTCGCAGATGTATTAATATTCACGACGTCGGCTCCTAGATACTTGCCAGCCAATTCAAACGATGTTCTTGTCCGAGTGCTTGGTTCGAAAAAGAGATTAACGATTGATTTTCCACGGAGAGTCGGCGCTTTCTTGATATCCCGGTTGATTATTGCTTTCATTTCCCGCGCGGTTTTTAGAATTGTGTCGATTTCATGTACCGTCATGCTTTCAAGCCCAAGAATATCCTTCTTGTGTTTCATTGCTTTCTTCATCATAGACTCTTCCTCCTATAATTAAATAACTCCTTGCCCCGGGCGGCAAGGAGTTACAGCATGATCAAGCACAAACCGTACCAATCACATCCTTGCCGACCTCACGGGATCAGACTTAAAGGATTTTGTATGAGATATGACCTAGCTGCCTATCCGTCTGCACCTAAGCTTTTAGCAGCCAGGGTACAAATTAATATTTATACAACATTTTGTTATATATATACTAACAAACAGACCAGCTATATGTCAAACATTAGTTTAAACAAAAAGCCTTCTCGCACGCAAAGCCGCAAGAAGGCATAACTATACACCATCGTATATCAATGCTCCTTGCCAGCCTCACGGGACTAGCTTAAAGGTAACTTTTTATACACTATATAGCAATTAGAGCTATTTGTCAACAAAATCCTTTGTTAGCCTTAATAGTTATAATGCATTTATTTCTTAGAAAAATACTTTTTTTAAAAAATAAATAAGCTCCTAGCTGATGCTAAGAGCTGTAATTACAAATGGTGCGGTTGGTGAGATTTGAACTCACACGCCTTGTGGGCGCCACCCCCTCAAGATGGTGCGTCTGCCGATTCCGCCACAACCGCGAATAAAGATATAAAATTGGTGCGGTCGAGAGGACTTGAACCTCCATGAAGTTACCCTCACTAGAACCTGAATCTAGCGCGTCTGCCAATTCCGCCACGACCGCATTACTTATCGTGATCAGCGACATAAATTATATTACCATAATCCCCTAAAACCGTCAAGCAATTTTTATTACTTGGCACTAAAACCCCATTCCCAGGCATTCCATAGATTGCCTGAACACGAAGGGTTTGATTTATAATTTACAACATTCTTTTTTACGGCATCAATGTTTGCTCTGTAATATAATGGAACCACAGGACATTCTCGTTCCATTATTTCTTGTACGCGATAATATATTTGCCTTCTTTTCTCTACATCGATTGTACGTGTGCTAGCCTCGACTAAGCCATCAACCTCGGCGTTGCGCCAGCCGGGATAATTTTGTCCGGTATACCCGTTTGAACTTGTCGGGATTCTTTTAGAATGCCATAAACTATAAATATCAGGCTCAACGCCAAGCACCCAACTATACATGGCTGTCTGGAATTTTCGGGTTTTTAATACGTCTTCAAAAAATAATCCTTGGTCTACTGTACTAACTTCAACCCCAATTCCAACCTCTCGCAACTGATCTGCAATTAATTGAGCAGCGGACTCACGCACTTTGTTTCCTGCTGTAATGGTCAGAGAGAATATTAATTTCTGACCATCTTTTGCGAAGATACCGTCTGAGCCTTGTTTCCAACCAGCTTGAATTAGTAAATCACGAGCCCGGTCTACGTCCCTGGCAGGGTTAGTTGTTTCACTCGCCAGGATGGCTGCATCCTTCAGAATATTATTGACTATACTCCGACGATCAATCGAGTACATAATTGCTTGCCGCACACGAACATCTTGAAATAGCCGGTTATCTAAATTGAAATCTAGATGCTCCCAGACTAGACTCGGTGTTATGTAGACTTGGATTGCATCGATAGCTTTAACTTGGTCCAGTTGGGCCGAATCTATATTATTAACAATATCTAATTCTCCTGCCTTAAGCTGCGATAAAAGGATATTCTGGTCGGGTACAATCTTATAAACAATACTGTCAAGGTTTGGTTTACCTCGGAAGTAAGATGGATTTGCTTCTAATACAATGGCTTCTGCTAAGTGCCATTTTTTAAGTTTAAACGGCCCAGTCCCAATTGGGGCCCTGTTGAAAGCAGACTTGTTTATATCTTCTACACTAGCTAAAATGTGTTTAGGCATTACAAAATTAAAGAGTGTTAAATAAGGTGGGTAGTATTCTTTGAACCTAATTGTAACTGTATATTTATCAGGGGTTTCAATAGCTACTATTTTATTATAACCTTCTCGCTGAAAAACGTTAATTTTAGGATTGGTAATCATTTGCCAGGTGAATTTTACATCCTCCGCAGTAAATGGCGCACCATCATGCCAAGTAACGCCCTGTTTTAATTTGTAAGTAACTACCAGGCCATCTTGACTCACCCCGCCGTTCTGCAGCGTTGGTACCTCAGCTGCTAAATCCGGCAGCCATTCTCCTTTATCATTCATTACAGTTAACCCGCTGAATATTAACATTCCTACTTCTGACACTGTTAATAATTCTGATAAGAGTGGGTTAAGTGTATTTGGTTCATAAAGGCTTCCAAATTTCAATTGACCACCCATCGCAATTTCCTTTGCTTGGCTTGGCATCTTTTCGGTATTTCCGCATCCCGCAACAAAAATGCACAACATCACAAATAAAAGAAGCGGCATTCTACCCAATCTCAACTGTAAGCTCCTCCTTAGCCGTATCGCTACAACTAATCTAGTCAATATTATTGTGAGTAAAGTTCTCGATATTGTTGTTTACTGCGTAAAACTTTACCGACATACTCACGGGTTTCCTGATAGGGTATTTGATTTATATCTCGAAATGACATCGTCCATCCATATTGACGCATCCACTGTTTAACGTTTCCGCGTCCACCATTATAAGCAGCAAGTACCAGAACCTCGTTGTTGTTGAACTCTTTCTTTAAAGAAGCTAAATACCATGTACCAAGACGAATACTCACTTCCGGATCCTCAAGGTAATTCAATGTAAAGTCCTCAAAATCAGTCTGTTCGGCTACCCACTTAGCCGTTTCCGGCATCATCTGCATTAAACCCGTGGCCCCTTTAGGTGATCGAGCTTTACTTACAAATTTACTTTCGGTCCTAATAACCGCTGCTACAAGATATGGATCCAGATTGTTCTTGGCTGAATATTTTGAAACTAGCTCCTGATATGGAAAAGGATAGAGAAATTTTTTTTGAAACCAATCACTGTTATATCCAAGATAAGCACAAACGAATAGAAATAGTAAACCAAATACCAGGACTTTCATCCGGGTCAACTTCCGCAAAATCTATCACTCCAAAATATTACTCCCGATTAACTGTCATGACCCTCTGTTTTAGCCTGGTACAATGCGGCTATAACTTGAGCCTGTGTACTTTCAACGCTGCAATTATTATCAATAACGACATCTGCCAACCTTACTTTATCAGCTAAACTCTTTTGGGCAGCAATCCTGTCCATAGCCTCTTGTCTCGACAAATTATTACGCGCTATTAGACGGGAAAGTTGTGTTTGCTCGTCAACATATACCACCCATATCTCGTCCGCCATTTCATTCCAACCAACTTCAAACAGCAGCGGTACATCAAGTACTACCACACTGTATGCCTTTAGGTTCGCCTCTTCAATTTCCTGAATCACTTTACTTCTTATCCTTGGATGAGTAATTTGCTCTAAGATGATGCGCTTTTTCTTATCATTAAATACAATTTGGCCGAGTTTTCTTCTATCAATAGTACCGTCACTTGAAAGTATCTCTTTGCCAAACTTCTCAACTATCTCCCGCCAAGCCGGTTCCTGAGGTAAAGTTATATCATGAGCAATTTGATCGGTATCAATTATATATGCTCCTTCATTGCGGAGTATGGCACTTACGGTACTTTTCCCGCTTGCAATTCCGCCAGTTAAGCCGATAATACGCATAGCATCCCCCAAAAATATATTATCGTTGGCAATTTGGACAATAATGCGTCCCCCTGCCTGCAACTTCTGTTTTTACTATCGGAGTTCCACACTTTAAACAAGGCTGTGATTTTCGCCCATAAACATAGAGATGGAATTGATGGCTTCCACTTTGGCCGGTTCCGTCGCGGTAGTCACGAAATGTGGTGCCACCGTGCTCAATTCCGTCACAAATGACTTGGTTTATGGCGCAAAATAACCGAGCGGCCTCCTCTGGATTGATACTCGCAGCCGAACGCTCAGGACGTATCCCGGCAATAGCCAAACACTCATCTACATAAATATTCCCCAAACCGCCGATGAATTGCTGATTAAGTAGCAAAGCTTTTATATTGCCCTTGCGCTTTTTTATCCCATTTTTCAAATAGTCAAGCGTAAAATCAGCAGACAGTGGCTCCGGCCCCATATTTGAAAGACCTGCTATTCGCCATAACTCGTCTGACGACATGGCATACAAAGTCCCTAGTGTACGAGAATCGGCATATTGAAGTATCTCATCATTCTCTAAATAAAATACAATCCTAGCGAATCTGTCAAGCTCTACATCAGTATCCGAGTAGAGCAATTGTCCAGTCATCCTGAGATGGACGACAATAATTAGATCGTCTTCCAAGCCAAAAAGCAAATATTTGCCGCGTCTTTTTAAGAACAGAATTTTTTTACCAGTAATAATGGCTTGAAACTTTTCCGCCGTTGGCCATTTAATTAAACGCGGCAACAATACATCAACAAATCTGACCCTCTTTCCTACCACTCTGCCTTCAAGACTGCGTCGGATTGTTTCGACTTCAGGTAATTCCGGCATATTTATCCCCTTCTTATTTAGCTTCTGCCCAATTCTTGCCAAGCTTAATTTCAGCCACCAAAGGCACATCTAACTTAATTGCCTTTTCCATGGTCCGTTTTACAATCTCGGATACAACTTCGACCTCATCATCAGCTACCTCTAAAACAAGTTCATCATGAACCTGCAGTAATATTCTACTTTTAGTTTTTGCCTTTTCAAGCTCATGGTAAACATCAATCATAGCTTTTTTTATTATGTCGGCTGCTGTCCCTTGTATCGGTGTATTCATCGCTGTACGCTCGGCAAAGGAGCGTTTATTAAAATTACTGCTGTTAATATCAGGCAAATAGCGTCGTCTGCCTAACATTGTTGTAACAAAACCTTGCTTACGCGCGCTAGCGACTACATTATTTATAAAGTTTTTGACTCCGCTATATTTTTCAAAATAACTATCGATATATTGTCCGGCTTCACTTCGGCTTACTCCAATATCTCGTGATAACCCATAGTCGCTGATGCCGTATACAATGCCAAAATTAACTGCTTTGGCTCGCGAACGCATTTCGGGTGTAACCTCTGTTAGCGGAACACCAAAAACTTTAGACGCCGTCCGAGTGTGAACATCTTCATTCTCTTTAAACGCTTCAATTAGAGTTGGATCACCCGACATATGTGCCAGAACTCTAAGTTCTATCTGCGAATAATCAGCCGACATTATATATTTAAATTCTTTTCCAGGAATAAATAACTCCCGGATTCGTCGACCAATATCTGTCCGAATTGGAATATTTTGCAGATTGGGTTCCGAGCTACTGAGCCGTCCTGTAGCAGTCACTGTCTGATTGAAGTGGCTATGAATTCTTAAACTTTCCGTATTTATTAATGGTCTTAGCCCATCAAGATAAGTTGATTTCAATTTAGTCAGCATCCGGTATTCTAACAGCTTATCAATAATCGGATGATGACCAGCTAGTTTTTCGAGTACTTCAGCATCGGTGGAATAACCAGTTTTGGTTTTCTTAATTATTGGCAGTTTCAATTTATCAAACAGCACTACCCCTAGCTGCTTAGTAGAATTTACATTAAACTGCTCTCCGGCAGTTATATATATATCCTCTAACAGTCTCTCAATTCTCCGCGAAATCTCCATATTCATGAAATCTAGATATGGGGTATCTACTTTTATCCCAGCGTTCTCGATTGCAGCCAGTACCTCTACTAGCGGCATTTCTATCTCATAAAACAATTTACTAAGCTCGGTTTCGATTAGTAAGCTAGAAAGTATTGGATATAACTCGTAAATAGATTTACATGCCCAAGCGGCATAGTCTAAAGTTGATTCAAAGCTAGTTTCGGTAAAATTGGTATACTTCCCAGTATAGTCGGAATTTAACGACGTCAGAGGATATTCTGCTGCCGTAGGATCAAGAAGATAGGCGGCCAATAATACGTCGAAGAAATTCCCCGCAACTTTTCTGCTCATTTTGTTGCAAGCAGCATAAATAGCCTTTGAGTCATAGGTTACTTTTTGGATGCCCGGAACAGACAAAAGCTCAATAAGTTTGTCCCAACCAGGGTTTTCACAAGAAATATAAACCGCATCACCATGACTAATAACAGCCATACCCTTTAAATTTACGGCAGGCACCTTACCCTGCAAAACAGGGTAAAAAATCAGCTTTTTTAATTGATGTGCCTCAGCAATAATATCTTCTACCGCTTCAATGCCTGTAATGATATTAGCTGCCGGCGCCTGACTTTCTACTAAAGCAGCTTGCGGCTTGATTTCGTCGACAAAAATATTTCCAATTCTCGCCATTAAGCTTTTAAATTCAAATTTAAGCAGAAACTCGTTAACCCTGTCACGCACAGGGTTAAACGAAAAGTCGTTAACTGCGAAATCGAGGTCCATATCGCAAACAATGGTCGCAAGTTGTTTGGATAAAATTGCAATATCCGTATTGTTGCGTATATTTTCTTGAACCTTTTTCCCTGATACTTTATCAACATTATTCAATAAGTTTTCAATTGAGCCAAATTGACTTATCAGCTTAGTAGCAGTTTTTTCACCAATGCCGGGAACTCCCGGAATATTATCGGAACTGTCACCCATAAGCCCTTTGAGATCTATTAACTGTCTCGGCAAAATACCGTACTTTGTCTGAAACGCTTTTTCATTAAACAGCTCCATCTCCGAAATGCCTTTTTTCGTGAGCATGACCTTAGTGTTTGGGCCAATTAATTGGAGCGCATCACGGTCGCCAGTGACAATAATAACGTCTAAGTTCTGCGCAGCTGCTTTGCTTGCTAGGGTACCGATAATATCATCGGCTTCAAAGCCTTCTTTTTCAATAACCGTAATACCAAAGGCTTTGAGCAGTTCCTTGACCAGAGGGAACTGTTCCACCAGTTCACTGGGAGTTGCCTTTCGGTTTGCTTTATATTCGCTGTACTTATAGTTTCGAAAGGTTATCTTGCCTTTATCAAAAGCAACAACAATAGAATCCGGTTTTACATCTTGAACTAACTTGACAAGCATTGTAGCAAAACCATAAACAGCATTAGTATATTGACCACTTGCTGTACTCAATAGAGGCAGCGCGTAAAAAGCCCGATGGGTTAAACTGCTGCCATCAATAATCACAAATGTATGGGACATGAGCCCATCACCCTCTATCTTTTTTTTATCAATCTAATAATATTTGCTATATTACCCTAAATCCCTTTATAGTTTCTAAATAAGTAGCTATTTTAATGTAAACAATGCTGAAAAATAACCTCTGCCGACTTGTAGGGGCAGAGGTATTTTAAAAATTCTATTGTTTAAACGGATAGGTTATCTCGATTTTACACTCTTGCTGATTCCAATATACAAAGGCGTTATAGTATTCATTGATCTGAGTTATCTTAATATATGGCTGACTATCGATCAAGCCGTAGGGTAACGAGCGGTTCTTCATTAACAATAATTTCTTATCTGCATTCCAAACTGTTTTTTGACCAAGCGCTTGACCTAATTGGACTGCAGGTAGAGCCAAAACTCCGTCCAGAACTTGAACTTCGCATGTAATAAGTTTATTGTTTACAAAAACCTCCAACATATTTATCGCAAGACAATTATCGTCGGAATTAATAAGCTGCTGGCCACCAAATAGAACATGAAGATCGTTAGCTGAAACGTATAATACATCGCCCTTAACCACACTTTGAACATCTCTGTTTTTGTAGCGAACAATATTAACTTCCTCATCCCATATAATATTTTGATTTAAAGCCCCCGCTACTGCCCAAACCGGTACATATAGTTGGTTGCCGCTCTGTACGGCGAATTCATTAAGATACTTGTTATTAACCTTCAATTTTACTATGCGTGCAACAGGTATCTGTTGATCAGCTTCCTGCTCGATTAGATCGTCGATGAATGTTTCACTAACAAAGCCAGCCAAACCACAGTCCTCCAACTTGCCATATATTTCAGCAGCAGTCACTTCTCCGTATCCATAAATATCGGGATAGATACCAACTGATACCTGCCCACTTCTATCAATTCGCACCATCGCTCTATCATACGTGACTTTGACCGGTGTTCCATAGTCTACAATGTTGAACAATTCCTGAGCATCTTCTTCATACATCCTAACACACCCGTTGGATACCGCTAACCCAATAGCCCATGGAGCGTTAGTGCCATGAATGCCATAAAGCGGCAAAAACCCCATCCAACGGTGTCCAAGCGGATTATCAGGTCCGGGAGGGATAACATACCCCTTCCTGGGCGGCATCCACACCGGATCAACTTCCTTATTAATGATTGAAAAATTTCCGATTGGTGTAGGCGTGGATGGCTTGCCAATAGCTATTGGATATTCCTTAATAAAATCATTTACCGAGTACAAATCTAACGTCCTGCTAGGTAAATTAATAATGATTCTTGGCGATGAAATATCGGCGCATTCTCCGTAAACAGGCAGTACCAGCAGCAATAAAAATAAAGCAGTATAGACTGCTCTCTGAAAAGTCAACACCGGCATCCCTTCCTCATAGTAAATTCCAACATTACACCTATATGAGGGATTCCAAGTGATTATGCATTCTATACTGCCTTCATTCTATTCTATTGAAGGTTAAGAATTTGTTGATGTACTATAGATAGATGATTTAATCTTCCATCAATAATTGGCATATAAATACTAACCTTTGTCCCGCCTTGGTCGTCAGAGCTGATATTGATAAAACCGCCATGTTCAGAAACAATCCGGTGCGCGATTGGCAAACCCAGCCCCATGCGATCTAATTTAGTAGTATAAAATGGTTCAAATATCCTGGGCAATATTTCTGTAGCTACACCAGCACCAGTATCAGTAATAGCAATCACTATCATATTTAAGTCAGAATTAAGCCATGTTTTTAGCGTAAGAACCCCTTCGTCCGGCATAGCCTCAACTGCATTTTGCATAATGTTTACAATTGCTTGTTCGATTAGATTTGCATCAGCATTAATGCAAGGAAGTGAATCAGCCAACTGTTTATTGATTGCGACCTTTTCGCCACCCAATTCTTTAAAAGTTAAAAGCAGCGCTTGCTCCAGCAAACGATTGATGTTGACGCCAGGCGTCTTTTTTACAGGCGGTTTTGCAAAGAGCACCAATTCTTTAACAACTTCGTTGATATAAGAAACTTCGCCCAACATCATTTCCAGTAAATCTCGTCGCACTGTATATTGATCATCCTTGAGGCGGCCCAACATAACCTGAAGATAACCGCTGATTGTTGTAAGCGGGGTGCGAACATGGTGTGCTACGCCTGCTGCCAATTCTCCAAGCGACATAAGCATTTGTGTAGTCTGAATCTGCTTAATTGCGGCGCGAACCGCGGATACATCCTGCATAATGACAATCATACCGCTGACACTGCCCGAAGAATCAAGTAATTTAAGAGTATCAACATGTAAATATAATACTTGGTCCTTAATATTAATTTTAAGGCTAGTAGTGTAAATGTCATCGTATTCTGATAAAGTAAAGATTCGCAGAAATTTGTGCCCGTAGTGCTCAAACACATTATCAGCGCGTTTACCTAAGACCTTTGATCGGTCTACTCCGCAGATTCTCTCTGCCTCACGATTGAGGTTTTTTATTCTAAGTGAGCTATCTAAGCAAATAATTCCATTTGTTGTAGATTCAAAATACTCATTATAATCATCATCTTTAGCCAAGTATACGACTTTATTGTTAAGAGCACCGGCTGCGTACATATTTGCCAACTCCTTTATGTGTGTCGTTTAATTTCCGTGTTAGAAACATTCTTGTAAATATTTGTATTTCCTGCAAAAATAGTACAATTACTTTTCGTAAAAAAGCGACAAGTTGCTACTAAAAACACGAACAATTGTCGAAAAATACCCACAATAAATCCCAACTACTTATCGAACTGCTATAAACAAATCCCAAGTTCGACATAATCCCTTAAAATATTTATGGGTTAATTTGCAGAACAAATTATCATTTGGCAATATTTTACATATATTTCTTGTATTTACATATTTTTACAGTAAATGGTTGTTAGGATGCTAATGAAATTTCAAATATGCATTATAAATCCGGCTTGTACCGAGCTTTAGTGAAAGCGTACGCCGCTAGTTGCTTCGCTAAAATGATATGCACGCCAAGCACTAGGCAAGCAGCTAATAGGGCAATAAACTAGTGTCGGCAGAATTTATAATTTATAAATTCTGGTAGACTAAAAAATGACCGGCTGATCCGGTCATTTAAACTAATCTCCGATATATTTCTGATAAAAATAGTCAGGATTAATTTCCTGCGGTACAACCGCATGGAACCGTAGCCACTCCTGACCATTTTCCATTT
>JAAYSF010000058.1 GCA_012523975.1 Veillonellaceae bacterium | reverse complement strand
TTCAGCCGTCTTTGTTTTATATGAATGTTGTTTATAAGTGCTTAACCAATTCGATCAATCTCGGCGCCAATACCGCGAAGCTTTTCTACCAGTTTGTCGTAACCGCGATCAATATGATGAATATAGCCTATTTCTGTTTTGCCTTCAGCTACTAGCCCAGCCAGCACCATAGCAGCGCCTGCCCTTAGGTCGGTAGCTTTAACCGGACACCCGGTAAGCTTTGGTACACCCTCGACCACTGCACTGCGGCCTTCAATTTTGATGCAGGCCCCCATCCGTTTAAGCTCGTCCACATGCATAAAGCGATTTTCAAAAACCGTTTCGCTAACAATACTAGTGCCGTGAGCAACGGTCATCATAGCCATAAATTGAGCCTGCATATCAGTCGGAAAGCCCGGATACGGCAGCGTCTTTATATCGACGGCCTTAATTTTACCGTCACCCCAGACACGAACGCCATTAATATCTTCCTCAATGTTTGCGCCTGCCTCTTTAAGCTTAGCTACAACAGGCTTTAAATGCTCGGTAAGGGCATTCTCAATCCAGACATCGCCGCCAGTCATTGCTGCAGCCACCATGTAAGTACCGGCTTCGATCCGATCAGGTATTACAGTATAATTGCGCCCTTTTAACTCGCTCACGCCTTCAATCTTAATAACATTGGTACCGGCACCGCGAATGCGGGCGCCCATAACATTAAGATAATTGGCTAAGTCGACAATTTCAGGTTCATGGGCAGGGTTTTCTAAAATTGTCTGTCCCTTAGCCATACAGGCTGCCATCATGATATTTTCGGTAGCGCCAACGCTCGGAAAGTCAAGATAAATCCGGGCTCCGGTCAAACCGCGCGGCGCTGTGGCTTCAATATAACCATGACCGATCTCGATTTCTGCGCCGAGCGCCTCAAAGCCTTTGAGATGAAGGTCAATTGGTCTTGTCCCAATTGCGCAGCCGCCCGGCAGCGAAATTTTGGCTTTGCCGACCCTGGCAAGCAGCGGCCCCATAACCAAAAATGATGCCCGCATTTTACGAACAAATTCATATGGCGCTTCATGACTTGTTATATTTGTGCTGTCAATTTCCAGTGTCTTCTTATCCGGGTCATGCTTTGCCGCAACCCCAAGATGGGCGAGCACCTCACTGAAAGTGCGAACGTCTTCCAGATCAGGCACCTCATCGAGCGTCGACGGTGTAGTGCCTAAAAGCCCTGCCGCAATGAGCGGCAATACAGCGTTTTTGGCCCCGCTAATTTTTACAGTCCCGGTCAGCCTGTTGCCTCCGTGGATAATTAGCTTTTCCATAAGTTCCTCCCACACAACTACTATAAATGCCGAAAGTAATGCTAATACTCCCTAGTTATGACCGGGGAGCCAATAGTGATATATGTACGGTTATCGTAAGGACTGTAGCGCATGGCCATATTAATATTGATTCTTTTACCGCTGACCTCTAGATAATCAGAAATTGCCGGTGTAAACCCGGTATAGCTTGCAAAATTATCATAGCTTGTTTCGTCAATAATGGTTGCGTTTACAGCGTTGAAACCGTTCTTAATGCGAATATTATCTTCTCCATCAATTAGTTTACCATCAAGCCAACCAACCAAGCAAGTACTAATACGCGGCGTACCGCCAAAATCCTTAATTACTGCTGTTATTTTGTTATTCCATTTTGCCAGGTCAGTTTCACTTTCCGGTTTGGTCTCAACCATTACGACTAAATAGGTCTCGGGCTGTTTTGATTCACCTTGAGGTAAAATGACTTCTGATATCACGACAGCATGAAAATAGTCAGCGATAGCCTCGGCCCGA
The DNA here is from genome assembly GCA_012523975.1 of Veillonellaceae bacterium. Classification (NCBI taxonomy): domain Bacteria; kingdom Bacillati; phylum Bacillota; class Negativicutes; order Veillonellales; family Veillonellaceae; species Veillonellaceae bacterium. The sequence continues at coordinate 1,182 of JAAYSF010000058.1, read as the reverse complement.
ACCATGCGCTGATACTCGGTGTGATTCCGGGAAAGCTGATAGTTGTCAGGACTAATACCTAATTTTTCAATTGCACTTCGGGCCATGTTTTCTAAGTCAGCATCAGCCTGGCCGGCTGCCGGCACATTAGACCAAGCATTGACACTCATTTCTTCCACCCCGGCACCAGCAGCCTTCATGGCTGCGCTCAAAGGTTCGCGCCGAGTCTGGTTTTCCGCATGCCCAATGATAATAATAAATACCGATAATACACAAATGACACCAAGGACAACTCTAATATTATATTTCATTTTCTCCCCCCACCCGAACAACACAATAAATCTCTTTAAAATCATTCTTGCCAGTTTTTAGGGGGGTTATACAATGCAAATTATGTTAAATGGCTTGTTGTTACTTTTTGGCATGCCCTAAAAGTGCCTGCTGGACTACCAGCTATTCTTCTTCATTTTATGCCTCAAATCAATCTAACCCCAAAGGGGTTGTTACTTTGGCATTGCCCCAAAAAGTAACCAAAAAGGTCTAGGCCCGTCTTCCAAAAGCCTCGGTAAACCGTACAGCTTACTAAAATCCCGAAACTCGCCTGCGGCTCAGACAGTCGGGATTTTTTAACGTAAGCCCACGGTTTCCCGTCCTTGCGGAACGGCTTTTTCCATAATGGGCCGGTAAGGTACGAGAGTTTGAGAAAACAAGTATAAATTTGAGTCGTCAGCCTTCACATTACCTCTCGTACCCCTACCGACCCTTAAGGCAGCGGACGGTCCCGAAGGGATGGAAATAGGCCGTACTTGCGGTTAAAAAGTTTGACTGTTTGAGCGCAGCGAGTTTCAAACTTTTAGCAAGAACGGCCTATTTCCAAGGCCGATGCCTTACAGGTCTTGATTTTTTGGGTACTTTTGTATCAAGACAAAAGTGCCGGCTACCGTAGTAGCCTAAACTACCGGTTATACTTCATAACAAGCTAAACCGCTGAGGGGTATGTTACTTTTTGGCATTGCCCAAAAAGGTAACCAAAAAGGCTAGGCCCACTCTTCCAAAAGCCTCGGCAAACCGTACAGCTTACTAAAATCCCGAAACTCGCCTGCGGCTCAGACAGTCGGGATTTTTTAACGTAAGCCGCACGGTTTCCCGTCCTTGCGGAACGGCTTTTTCCAGAAAGGGCCGATAGGCACGGGGGTATGAGGA